>CAMNDR010000127.1 GCA_946535685.1 uncultured Clostridia bacterium
CGATGGCCGCTGCTTCCCGCAGACTTTTTTGGCGAAAAATGTGCCCTTTTCCTCATCAGGGCTTGACTTTTCTGCCCGCATCCTGTACAATAGAAGAAGGGCGTCTCTGAAACTGCCTTTTTGCAGAAGAGACAGCCAAGGGAAGTACTGATGCAATCTGGTGTGCAGGATGACGGAAAAATGCAAGCAGATTGCGTGCCAAGCCGTCAGGCGGAATTATTCAGTGCTTTCCAAGATCTTATTCTGGAGGTTACACTATGGCTGATATTACGATCCAAAATCTCTACGACCTGTCCCACACGCTGGCAGGTGACTATTTAGCAGGCTTTACCTATCCGTGGGAGGCGCTGGCCGGCATCAGCGAGCTGATCATCCGGCTCGGTGAGCAGCTCGATCCGGCGGAATACGACTGCCCGTCCGAGCATGTCTGGGTACATAAAACTGCCAAGATCTTCCCGTCCGCCTATCTCGGAGCGCCGTGCATCATCGGCCCGGAGACAGAGGTGCGCCACTGCGCCTTCATCCGCGGCAGTGCGCTGGTCGGTGCCGGCTGCGTGGTCGGCAACTCCGTGGAGCTGAAAAACGTCATCCTCTTTGACAATGTACAGACCCCGCATTATAATTATGTCGGCGACAGCATCCTCGGCTACCGCTCGCATATGGGTGCAGGCTCCATCACCTCCAACATCAAATCCGACCGCACACTGGTGGTCATCCGCAATGACGGCGAGCTGATCGAGACCGGTCTGAAGAAGATCGGCGCTATGCTGGGCGATTTCGTCGAGGTCGGCTGCAACAGCGTCCTGAACCCCGGCACGATCGTCGGCCCGGAATCGAGCATCTATCCGACGAGTTGCGTCCGCGGCGTGGTGCCGGCTGAGAGCATCTGGAAGAATGACGGCGTCATCATCCGGAAAACGAGATAACCATGAAACACGATCCGAGAAAGCATTTTTCAGCGCTGCAGATCATCCACAAGGTGCTGCAGGAGCATATCCAGCCCGGAGATCTGTGCATCGACGCCACTGCAGGCCGCGGCAAGGATACGCTCTTTTTAGCGGAGCTTGTCGGTGAAGCCGGCCATGTGACAGCATTTGACATCCAGGAAGCTGCCGTGGAAAGCACCCGGGCGCTTCTTGCAGAGCATGGTATGGCATCCCGTGCAGATGTCGTGCTCGACAGCCATGCCCATATGGCAGCGTATGCGCAGCCGGGGACAATCTCTGCGATCACCTTCAATTTCGGCTGGCTGCCCGGCGGCGATCACAATGTCTTTACCCGCCCCGACAGCAGCATCGCTGCGATCGAAGCGGGTCTGGAGCTGCTCCGGGACGAGGGCATCATGACGCTCATCCTGTACTATGGCCGTGAGACCGGCTTTGCGGAACGTGATGCGCTGCTGAAATATCTGCCGACACTCAACAGTGACCTGTATACCGTGATCGAGATGCCGTTCGTGAACCGCCCGAACTGCCCGCCGATCCCGATTCTGATCTTAAAAGGATGAAAGGATATTTATGACCAAAACTGAACTCACCGAACGAGCCGTCAAGCTGGTAGGAGCACATCCCTACGTGACCGCTGCACTCATCTGCCTTGCGGCGCATACCATGACGTTCGGCTCGATCGGCAATATTCCGGGCTGCGCACTGATGATCGAGACGATCGGCGTATTCTGTGCCCTGAGCCTTGCCGGCTGGCTGGTGCTTCGCCGCAAACCAAACAGCAAGCTGATGTATGCCGGGTACGAGGTATTCGTCATTGCGCTGTGCGTCAGCGGTGCCAAGCTCTACCGGATCTCTGAACACAAGGGACTCTGGCATTTCTTTGGCGGATGCGTGGCTGCTTTGCTGCTCTATCTGCTGGCTGACCGCAAGCAGTGCAAGGATCAGATCAATGCATTCCTCATCCTTGCAGCCGGCTTTTTCCTGAAGCTCTACTATGTCCTTGGCACCGGCTGCTATCAGCGGCAGCACGATGTCGGCAGTTTTGACTGGGAGGAGGGACATGCGGCATACATGGAATACCTCTTCCTGAACCACCACCTCAGCGATTTCGACATCCGTACCCACGCACAGTTCTATCACCCGCCGCTGCACCATACGATCGGTGCTGTCTGGCTGTGGTTCAACGAGACCCTGATGGGCATTCCCCGGGATCCTACCAGAGAATCCGTGCAGATGCTGACGCTGTTCTATTCGATGTGCATTATGATCACATCCTACAAGATCCTGCGGCATTTCAAGCTCAGCGGAAAGTCTCTGTACATCCCGCTGATTCTCATCAGTCTGCATCCGACATTCGTGGTTTTCTCCGGCAGCATCAACAATGACGTGCTGACAACAGCACTGATGCTCGCTTCCGTGCTCTGCACGCTCCAGTGGTACGAAAACCCCACATGCAAGAGCATCGCCAAAATCGCCCTCTTTGTCGGGCTCGGCATGATGACGAAGCTCTCTGCGGCGCTGGTCGCTCCGCCGATCGCCGTGATCTTCGTGTACGCCTTCTTCCGCAACAAGAAGGAAAAGATTCCGATGTTTCTGAAACAGTACGGTGTATTCAGCCTGATCTGCTTCCCGCTCGGGCTCTGGTTCGGCACCCGGAACTATCTGCGCTGGGGCGTTCCGTTCACCTACATCTACCGGATCTCGGAGGATGCAACACAGAATCTCAGGGATCAGAGCTTTGTGTCACGCATCTTCGATTTTTCACCGCACCAGCTCAGCTCTGTCTATGAGCAGTGGCTCACCATAGATGAAGCCGGTGTACGGCATGGCTACAACGAATACAATCCCATCATCACTGTCATGAAAAACGCCATGTTCAGCGAATACATCAACGAAACCTGCTTCCCGGACGGGTCGTTTGTCAACGTTGTCTCATGCATCCTCTTCTGGCTGAACGTTGCCATAGCGGCAGCCGCCCTCGCCGCCATGATCGTGATCTGCATCCGGAAAACCAACATCCCGAAAATGAGCCTGCTCTTCCCTGCCATGTTCTACGCGCTGATGCTGGTCAGCTTCTACAAGACAGCGGCAGATTTCGCCTTCACCTGCACCATGAATATCCGCTATATTTCACCGACGATCATCATTGGCTGTCTGTTCCTCGGCCTTGCACTGCAGAGGATCGGTGCCAAGGAAACCACCGGCAGAACGCTTGCTGTGAATCTCACAGGTGCCGCAGCGCTGGTCTTTGGCCTGTGCTCCTGCGTGGTCTATCTGGCGGTATGCTATACGTCATAAAACGCACAAAGCCCTGCTCCGAAACCGGAACAGGGCTTTTTTTATGGATTAAGCTGCATCATACCTGCGGCAGCTTTGCGAGGGACGCAGCGATCTCCTCATCCGTCGGGATGTAGTCGCTCATCTCGCCGTCATTGAACTTCTGGTAAGCCACCATATCGAAATAGCCGGTGCCGGTCAGACCAAAGAGAATGGTCTTCTCTTCGCCCGTCTCCTTGCACTTGAGCGCCTCGTCAATGGCAACACGGATCGCATGGCTGGACTCCGGTGCCGGGAGAATGCCCTCAATGCGTGCAAACTGCTCTGCAGCGGCAAATACGCTCGTCTGCTCAACGCTGCGAGCCTCCATCAGGCCGTCATCATAGAGCTGGGAAACGGTGGAGCTCATGCCGTGATAGCGCAGACCGCCCGCATGGTTGGCAGACGGGATGAAGCCGCTGCCGAGGGTGTACATCTTGGCCAGCGGGCAAACCTTGCCGGTGTCGCAGAAGTCATAGGCATACTTGCCGCGGGTCAGCGACGGACAGGATGCCGGCTCAACGGCGATAAACTGATAATCTGCCTCGCCGCGGAGCTTTCTGCCCATGAACGGCGAGATCAGGCCGCCCAGATTGGAGCCGCCGCCCGCACAGCCGATGATCGTATCAGGCTTGATGCCGTACTTGTCGCATGCAGTCATTGCCTCCAGACCGATCACGCTCTGGTGCAGGAGCACCTGATTGAGCACGGAGCCGAGCACATAGCGATAACCCTCAGTCTTGACAGCGACCTCAACCGCCTCGGAGATCGCACAGCCGAGCGAACCGGTCGTACCCGGGAATTCCTCCAGGATCTTGCGGCCGATCTCGGTGGTGTCGGACGGAGACGGTGTCACATTGGCACCATAGGTGCGCATCACCTCACGGCGGAACGGCTTCTGCTCATAGGAGACCTTGACCATGAAGACCTTGCAGTCCAGTCCCAGATAGGCACATGCCATCGAAAGCGCCGTGCCCCACTGACCTGCACCGGTCTCAGTGGTCACGCCCTTCAGACCCTGCTGCTTGGCATAATATGCCTGTGCGATCGCAGAATTGAGCTTGTGGGAGCCGGAGGTGTTGTTGCCCTCGAACTTGTAGTAGATCTTCGCAGGCGTACCGAGTGCCTTTTCCAGGCAGTAAGCCCGTACCAGCGGCGACGGACGGTACATCTTGTAGAAGTCGATGATCTCCTGCGGAATGTCGATGTAAGGATCTGTGGTGTTGAGCTCCTGCTTGGCAAGCTCCTCGCAGAACACCACGCTCAGCTCTTCGAGCGTTGCGGGCTGGTGCGTCCCGGGATTGAGCAGCGGAGCAGGCTTGTTCTTCATGTCCGCACGGACATTGTACCACTGCTT
>CAMNDR010000128.1 GCA_946535685.1 uncultured Clostridia bacterium
CATTGTGGTCGGCAAGGTCTCCGGTGCTGTAAACGACGGCGGAGAGGGAGAACCGAACCCGGAAAAGACCTATGATGAGGAAAAGGCCTCGGAGATCGCCCAGAACGCCAAGGATGATCCTGTACCTGCCCGGAACAACGCAGAGGACGGCAAGGACACAGCCAGAAAATCCGAAGGCGGCAGCAGCAATCTGCCGTGGATCATCGGCGGTTGTATCGTGGCTCTGATCTCGGTCGAGATCTTCGTCTACAAGATGGTGCAGATGAAGAACGGCGGCAAGAAGAAGGATGAATAAGCAAGCCCGCACAGGCATATCTATCCGCATAAAAAGAGAGGTGATCGTATGAAGATCCAATACAGACCCCAGGGTGTCTGCCCGATCCAGCTCAGCTTTGATCTCAACGGCGATGTTGTGACCAATGTGGCATTCATCGGCGGCTGCAACGGCAACCTGAAAGCGGTCAGCAAGCTGGTGGACGGCATGACCGTCAGCCAGATCGAGGAAAAGCTCCTCGGCAACACCTGCGGCAGCAAGCCGACCTCCTGCGCCGACCAGCTCGCGCGGGCGGTGCGGCTGGCGTATGAGGCGCAGCAGAAGCAGAACCGCCCCGGTGCGCCGGCATAAACAGAATTACAGAAACGGAAATCCCCCTGCTATACCGCAGGGGGATCGTTTTTAGGCAACACCGCACAGAGCTGGTGGTGCAGATGCGCAGCCAGATTTTTCGTCAGATTGTATAGAAATGACGCCGCTGGGCTGGCGCCCAGCAAGGAATTTCTGTGCAAGATGACGGAAAAGATGCAAGCAGATGTGCCGCCAAGCCGTCAGGCGGGCTTTGTGCGGTATTGCCTTTACTTGGTATTCTTGACCGTCCACCGGAAGGAGCAGAACTTCGCCGCCTTGCTGATGTCGAACATATTGTTCGTCAGGATCCTGGTGAAATCCAGGAAGCGGTAATTCGTCTTCATCTCCTTGTTGTCGATCAGGTTCGCAATCATCTTCAAGCTCGTATTCGGGGGATTTTTCTGAAGCACAACACCGATGCGGTGGTTCTCCTTCATGTACTCGATGATCTCAGATGCCATCGTCAGATTCTTGTCCGCCATATTGTAGGTGCCGCTGTAGCTGTGGTCATCCGCCGACTGCACAAACGTCAGCAGGAAGTCGCACAGATTGTGGACACAGCACATATGGAAGCCATACTCACCGGTACGGTACACGAACTTCGTGTTGTCCTTCGGATCCGTGATCTTCGCCTCCAGATTGCCGCAGAACGCCTTTGTATAAACCGGCGCCACACGGACGATCGCCACCATCATGCCTTTTGCACGGCCGATGTCCTTGATCATATGCTGCTCGGACTCGTATTTCAGCTTGGCATAATTCGTCACCGGCTTCAGGAAGTCGTCCTCACGGATCGGCTCACGGGTCTTGGGCATCTGATAGACCTGCGTCGTGCTGATGAGAATGAACTGCTCTACATCGTGCGCGATCGCAAACCGGTAGATGTATTCATCCATTGCCGCACTTTCCTTGATCTCAGCATCTGTGATGATGTGCCCCAGATCGTTGTCCGCCGTGTTGGCGATGTGAATGACAGTCTTGAACTTATGCCGCTCAAACACCTCGGCATATCTGCCTTTTTCAGATGGCTTTGCCTCATAGAACGTGAAGTTTTCCTTCTCCATATTATAATCACTGGGCTCACGATCTACTGCAATGACCTCAAACCCCTTTTTCAGAAAACCTGAACAAACATGATCCCCGATGAGGCCGCAGCCGCCTGTCACCAATATTTTCTCCATAGCATCACGCCTCCTACGAACCTTGTAAGTCTCTGATACTTAATTTTATTATAACATAGCGCCCGATTGAATTCAAGTATATTTTGTGAATTTTGAAGGAAAACACATTTACGCTACACATGGTTCACCAATTGTGCAAATTCTGCAGGAGTGACTGCTGCCGCTTTCTTTCCAGCCGGGAACTCCGGAGAAGGAAGCTGTCTGATATGCAGTGCTTTCAGGCAGAATGTAAATTTGATTTCCATACCGCATACTGCAGCAGATGCTCAGCATGTTTTTCAGCTATTATTTGCCTCATCCAGCATCGTCTGCACCGGATCCTTGAGGGCACTGAGCGTCTCGTTCCACATAATGCCCTTACCGGATGCACGGATACCTGTGCCGCTGTCGTCGATGAGCTTCTCAAGATCGGTGGTGATGCCGTTCTTGAAGTCAATGACGGGGTTCTCCATCGCCATCTCATCCATCGTGCGCTTCATCTCGATCATCTCATCCGTCCACTTATAGTCGTCGATGAACTGCTGGTCGGAGATCTTGCGGATATCTTCATTGAGCATCGTCAGGCGCTTGCAGTCGAGATATTTCGCAACACCCTCGGGATTTCCGCCGCCCTTGACGAAGCAGTAGGACTCCATGTTGGCGGGGATGTAATACTCAGAAGCCTCGGGATCCTTCGGCATCGGCACGAACATGCAGTTCTCGCCGTAGGTCACCTGCCAGCCGGTCGGCTTGCCCTTGAGGTCGATCTCATTGGCCACGCCGTACAGCCCCCACAGACCGATCGGATAGAAGAGCTCCTTGCCCTCGCCGATGTACTGCGGGCATGCCGTCCAGCCGAAATCACCCACGCCGATGGCAATCAGACCCTTGGTATTCAGATCATACATATAATTCTGCACACGCTCAATGTCGCCGTTGGACAGATTATTCACAAGCTGGCCGTTCTCCAGGCCGATATACGGCACGCCGACCGTTGCGGACAGCGCCGACTCGAACCACCAGCCGTCCAGGCCGTACTTCTGGTTCGGCACATCCACGAAAGCCTCCAGCATCTCCTGGAACTTATCCCAGTCCCATTCGCCCTTTTCAAAGAGCTCAGCCGGATCCTCAAAGCCCATCTCTGCGATGGTATCACGGTTATAGACAACGGCGCAGTTGTCGCCGGTCAGCTGAACGACTGCCATATAATGGCCGTCCTTCCAGGCAATGGAATCATTGACCTCCTTGACATCCTTCCAGAGGTCGCTGTCAAGGTCGATATACTGGTCATACGGCACGAACATGCCGCGGATGGCACCCTTCGGGAATGCATCGAAGTTGCCCGCATAGAAGAAGTCGATGCCCTCATCGGAATTGATGTAGTTGGCAAGCTGGTCATAGCGCTGCTCATAGGTACACTGGTACCACTGGATATTGGCGCCGTAGCGCTCCTGGAAGATCGCCAGGTCGATCGGGGTGGTCTTGCCGGTGCCCTCAGAGTCGATCGGCCAGTCAGACAGCCACTTGATCGTCTTGTTTTCGAGCTCACCGGTCAGGCGGTCATCTGCCGTTGCGAGCTTTGCCAGCTCCTCACGGGTCGCTGCATCCACATCCTTATTCTCAAACTGCGCAGTGGAGGAATCCGCGCCGCCGCCGCAGCCTGCCACTGCCAGACACATCATTGCTGCCATCATGGATGCCAGCACCATCTTCAGTTTTCTCATACGACATCTCCTTTGCTGCGCCCCACGTACAGGCGCAATTGTTAGCACATTTGCCTAATTTACATTATAGCATAGATCCCAAAGAAATGCAATATGCCAAATTGCATGATTTTTCACCGCATTTTGCAATGATATGCACAAAGTCCTACTCCATCACATGCTCCAGCGCATGGTGGAAGATCGTCTCTACATGGGAATCCGCCAGGGAATAATACACAGTCTTGCCCTCACGGCGGCTGCAGACCAGCCTTCCCTGCTTCAGGATGCGGAGCTGGTGAGAGATGGCCGAAGCCGTCATGCCAAGGCGCTGTGCGATATCGCTCACGCAAAGCTCCTCCCGGAGCAGCTCATACAGGATCCGCACCCGGGTCTTGTCGGCAAACAGCCCGAGCAGCTCGGCGACCGCCTCTAAATGCGCCTGATCCGGTTCCTGCAGCACACCGCTGCCGTGCTCATGTTCGTGCATGGTTCTCACCCCATTTTCTGTTGATCGTCCGCATCAGATCGCCGGCATCACTCTGCCGCCGGAGACCGGGATATAGGCGCCGGTGGTGAAGCTCGCCAGATCCGAGAGCAGAAACGCCGTCATATTGGCAATTTCCTGATCCGTCCCACGCCGTCCGAGCGGTACGGTGGCATCATATTCCGGTGCCTGCTCGGTGTGATTGGCCCGGTCACGCTCCGAGATCGTCCAGCCGGGAGCGACCTGATTGACTGTGATGCCGTCTTTGCCGACCTCCTTGGCAAGGCAGCGCACCACGCCGTCAAGCGCCCGTTTGCCTGCCGTATAAGCGCCGACGCCGGGCTCTGCCATTGCGGCACACTCCGTATTGATGGCGACATACCGGCCATACTTCTGCTCGATCATGTCAGGCAGGAAGGCCTTCGCCAGATGCACGGTCTGCATGGCGCAGGATGCAAACTGGCTCTGAAAATCCCCAAGCGGCTGCGCAATGATGCTTGTCCACGGGTACTGGATCACCGCATTGGCAACGATCAGGCTCACAGTGCCAAGCTGCTCCTTTACGGTGCGCTGCATGGCCTGCACGCTCTCGAAGTCGGTCACATCCGCCTGCACGACGAGCGCCCTCCGTCCGAGGCGGCGC
>CAMNDR010000129.1 GCA_946535685.1 uncultured Clostridia bacterium
GATATAGATCTTGTCGGTATGGACACGCAGACGGTCGAGCGCCTCCTGGTGCGGATGGCCGTAGTCATTGCCTTTTCCGCAGGAGATCACCGCATATTCCGGGCGGACTGCTGCCAGAAACGCCTCGCTGCCCGAGGTGCCGCTGCCGTGATGACCGGCTTTCAGGAGATCGGCATGCAGATCATAGTGATGCGCAAGGATCTGCTCCTCCTCCGGCGCTTCCATATCGCCGGTCAGCAGGCAGGTACTGTCTCCGTACTGCACACGCAGCACCAGCGAGAGATTGTTCAGATCCTGCGCCGTGTCCGTATCGGGTGCAAGCACCGTGATGCGGGCACCGCCGACCTTGAAGCGTTCGCCGGAACGCAGGGCACGGAAGCGGGCACCGGAGCTTTCTGCTGCATCGAGGAATTTCTCGTAGGTACCTGTCACCGGGATCAGCTCGTCGGCGCAGACCGTCTCGACGATGTTCTTCGGCGGATACGCCTTGATGACCTCCGGCAAACCGCCGATGTGGTCAGAATGGGCATGGGTCGCCGCCACATAATCGAGCTTCGATACACCGTGTTCCTGCAGATAGCGCAGGATCTTCGGCGCTGCGGACGGTTCGCCGCCGTCCACGAGCATCGCATGACCGTCGGCGATCACAAGGATGCTGTCGCCCTGACCAATGTCGAGCACATGCACCTGAAACGGTGCATCTGCCTGCTTGCTGCCGGCTTCCGGCTTGTACTCCGTATGCAGACGGCCGCTGACCAGAGCCACAACAACCAGGAGTGCCACGACAATGGCATAGATGATCTTGTTTTTTGCCTTCGGGTCTTCCGGGATCTTCGGTAATTTTGGCCGGCCGAACAAGGTCACGCCTCCCCTCACTTCATATTGCGGAGCTTGCGCTCGTCAAGCTGCTCCTTGGTCAGGAGCACCTTTCTGGGCTTGGCGCCCTCATAGGGACCGATGATGCCCATTTTCTCCAGCTCATCCATGATGCGGGCTGCTCTGCCATAGCCGAGTTTCAGCCGGCGCTGGAGGTTGGAGGTGGATGCCTGCCCGGCAACAACGACCACCTCGATCGCACGTTCGATCATATCTGCATCGTCGTCCAGCTCAAGCTCCGGCTCGCTGCCTGCGGAAGCACCGGATGCAGCCTGCTTTTCCTCCGGTGCGGTGACCGTGAGCTGATCCACGGCTGCGATGATGTTCTCATCGTACTCGCTCTCGGACTGGGATTTGATGAAATTCACGACCTTCTCGATCTCGGCGGTGGAAACGTAGCAGCCCTGGATGCGCACAGGCTTGGGCTGACCGTTCGGCAGGTAAAGCATGTCGCCGTTGCCGAGGAGCTTTTCGGCACCGCCCACGTCAAGGATAACACGAGAATCCGTGTTCGACTTGACATAGAGAGCGATACGGCTCGGAATATTCGCCTTGATCAGACCCGTGATGATGTTCGTGGTCGGACGCTGTGTGGCGATGATCAGGTGCATGCCTGCTGCACGGGCAAGCTGTGCCAGGCGGCAGATGGCATCCTCAACTTCCTTGGAGGCGGTCATCATCAGCTCGGCAAGCTCGTCGATACAGATGAGGATCTGCGGCATTTTCTGCAGATCGGAGTCGCCCTCGCAGAGGTCGTTGTATTCCTCCAGGTTGCGCACACCGTTCTGTGCAAAAATATCGTAGCGCTTGAGCATTTCCTGCACGGCCCAGTTGAGCGCACCGGCAGCCTTCTTCGGGTCTGTGACAACGGGGATGAGCAGGTGCGGGATGCCGTCATAGACACGGAACTCGACGATCTTCGGGTCGATCAGGATGAGCTTGACCTCCTCCGGACTTGCGTGGTAGAGAATGCTCATGATGATGGAATTCGTGCAGACGGACTTACCGGAACCGGTCGCTCCGGCGATGATCATGTGGGGCATTTTCGCAATATCACCGATGATGACATTGCCGGCGATGTCCTTGCCGATACCGAACGCCAGCTTGCTCGCAGAACCTGTGAACTGCGGCGATTCGAGCAGCTCCCGGAGGGATACCATGTCACGGTGGCTGTTCGGCACCTCGATGCCCACGGCGGGCTTGCCGGGGATGGGCGCTTCAATGCGGACACCCTCGACAGCGAAGTTCAGGGCGATGTCATCGGCCAGATTCGTGATCTTATTGACTCTGACACCCTCGCCGGGCTGTACCTCATAACGGGTAACCGACGGGCCTCGGGCGATATTTGTGATACGGGCATCGACGCCGAAGTTCTCGAACACCTGCTGGAGACGGATCGCCTTGTCACGCTGCTCCTGTACGGTGCCGGGGTCGTTCGCACGGGACTTGCCCTTTTTAAGGAAGTCCATCGGCGGCATCTGGTAGGGGCGGCCGGAAACGGCGGTATTCTGCTGGCTGACCTCATCGGCAATGGCGAGCATGGCTTCGAGCTTTTCCTCTTCCTTGGTCTTTTTCTTCGGCTTTTCAGGCTTTTCAAGATCAACCGTCTGATCGGTCGCCTGCCGGATCAGCTTCTCAAGCTCCTCGTCTGCCGGATCCGGCATCGGCTCGGAAAGCGGTGCAGGATCGGTCATGTTAATGTAATCGGTGAGCAGCAGATCCTCCTGCGGCTCTGCGGGCAGGATCTCATCGGACATGGGGATGTCGATGAGGAACTGCGGCTCCTGCGGCTCTGCGGCCTTTTTCGGCGCTTTGCGGGATGGCTTCTTTATGAAGCTGAGCGCTTCCTCCTCAGCAGACAGATCTGCCTGGGCACGTTCCTCCCGGACACGCTCCTCCTCGACCTCAGTCTCGAAATCATCGAGCAGCTCGGCATTTTCACGATCTTCTTCGATGAATTCTCTCACCCGGCGAAACGGCGCAGTCACGAAATTCAGAATATCCGAGACGCCCTTCTTGGTGACGATCATGATGCTGACAAACAGGAGCAGGCAGATCGTGATCTTCGAGCCGACATCGCCAAGCAGCTTCTGCAGCGGATAAGCCACGATGCTGACCATACCGCCGCCGCCCCAGTTGACGCCTTCTTCATAGAGCATTTTCAGGGATTCGCTCAGGGTCGCTTCCTGCAGGCGGCCGCCGCCGAACATGATCTCAATGAAGCCGCTCAGGAAGGTCGTCACAAGCAGGACATTCAGGCTGCTCTGCAGGAGCTTCTGCGGGGTCTCGTCCTTGTCCATCATCACGGCGATGTAACAGAGCGCCGGCGGGATCAGCAGCAAGGGAAGGCCAAAAAAGCCCTTGAACGCCTTGTGCATTGCAAGCCAGCCGCTGCTGCCCTGTACGAGTGCCAGCAGCAGGATCAGGATCGCTGCGGCAAACAGGATCACGGCATAGACCTGGTTGGTCGCCCCGTACCTGCTGCGGGGCGGGGCAGGCGGATCCTTCTGTTGCTTGGCCGGCTTCGGATCGGCGGGTTTTGTCTTTTTTTCAGTGCCGGCATTCTTTTTCTTTTCTGCCAATGTTGTGTCCTTTCTCTTATGCCTGCGTGACAGGCGATTATGTGTGTGCCGGCTCCGGATAGCGGGGCGGCAGTGTTTCAATAAGTTCATAGAGGGTGCTGACCGCATCACTGAGTGTGCCGATCTGACCGATCAGGCCAAGCTCCACTGCCTGCTCACCGGACAGCACTGTACCGACATCGGTCGCAAGCTCCTCGGTGTTCATCATGAGCTGCCGCAGCTTTTCTGCGGAAATGCGGCTCCGGCGGGTGACAAAACGGATGATCCGCTCCTGGATCCGGTCGATATAATGCAGGCTCTGCGGTACGCCAAGCACCATGCCGTTCATCCGCACGGGATGGACGGTCATGGATGCCGAAGGGACGATGAATGACCGCATGGCGCTCACAGCAAGCGGTACGCCGATGGAATGCCCGCCGCCGACGACCAGCGATACGGTCGGGGTCTGCATCCCGGCGATCAGCTCTGCAATGGCGAGGCCTGCTTCGACATCGCCGCCGACGGTGTTGAGGATGATGAGCAGTCCCTCGATGCTCCTGTCCTGCTCGATGGCGACAAGCGCGGGGATGATATGCTCATACTTGGTGGTCTTGTTTTCGGAGGACAGCACGTAATGCCCCTCCACCTGACCGATCACAGTCAGACAGTGGATCAGATGCCGTGCATCCTGCGGCCGGACGCTGCCGGTCTCCTCGATGAGCGTGCTCTCTGCGAGCTGCTCCTGTGTTTCTGCTGCCGGTGTGTCCTCCGGCAGACGGATCTCTCCTTGCTCCATGTGCATGCTATGCCGCCTTTCTGTGTGTGATACATGCAGATAGTATGCGGTTTTTGGCATGGGGTTATGCAGCAAATGGGCATAGAAACACATACTAATATTATACCAAAATCCGGTACAAATGTCAAGGGGGATCCTATGAGAAAAAGGCGCTGCGCACCCTGCCGGCTTCTGATGCTGCAGCGTATTTGCGCCATGCTGCAAAAAGAGACATACTGCACCAGGGCAGTATGTCTCAGGATGTCAAAAGGTATTTTGCGGGGTTCGGGGCGGCAGCCCCGATCGGGGGCAGGGGCCGAAGGCCCCTCAATAAAGCCCTCCCCCATCGGGGGAGGTGCCGCCGAATGGCGGCGGAGGGGGG
>CAMNDR010000130.1 GCA_946535685.1 uncultured Clostridia bacterium
GGATTTCAGGCCGATGACGGTCGTCACCAGAACAGGAGTTGCACCCTTTTCCCTGGCGCCCTCGATGTACTTGGCCATGTAGTCCTCATAGCTGCCGGCGGTGCCCGGTACCTTCCCGCAGGTCGGTGCGTAGCGCTCCGGCTTGTTCGATCCGGCGTCGTTGATGGCGAACTGGATCAGGAGGTAATCGTCCTTCTTGATCGTGCCGAGAATGGTGTCCAGTCTGCCGTTGTCGTAGAAGCTCTTGGAGGAGCGTCCGGCAATGGCCTGGTTGGAGACAGCCACGCCCTGCGGCAGATTGTCTGCCAGGTAGGCGCCCCAGCCCTGCTGCGGTGCATCGGATGCCTTGTAGGTCTGTACTGTGGAATCGCCTGCAATGTAGATCGTTCTGCCATCGACCTTCTGAATGACCGGTGCAGCCTTGGCTTCCGTGAAGACCTCGGCAGCCGGTTCATAGGTCCATTCGGTTCTCAGATAATCGAAGTTCGGGCCGCCCTCAGCGGTTGCGGAGGTCAGGCGGATGGTGTTTCTGCCCTTGTGCAGCGGAAGCACGATGCCGCGCTCCTCCCATGTCGTCCAGTCACCGGTGGTCAGGAAGTCCTGCATCCAGTAGTCTGCGCTGCCGTCTACCTCGATCTTCATCTGACGGTTGGCGGCGCTGCCGTTGGCCGTTCCGAAGGAGCACAGATAATTGCCGTCCTCCTGTGCGAATACTGTCCATTCGAGAGCACTTCCGGTCTCGTTGTCCAGGTTGACATACGCATTCTCACGGAAGCCCTTGTTGGTATTCTCCTGCACGCCCTTGCTGACAGTCTGGTCAATGGCGTAGGAAAAGCCTGTTTTGGATTCAAAGGCGGGCATTGCGGCACCGGTCGTCAGATATTTCTGGAGTGCCACGGCATCCACAAGGGATACCTTGCCGTCGGCATCCACATCTGCACGGCGCAGGCCGTTTCTGCCAAGTGCGCCGGCGGTCAGCTGACGCTTCATGATGGCCATGTCGAAGACATCCACCACGCCGTCAAAGTTCAGGTCGCCGTAGATGAAGGTATCGGGGTTTTCCGGCTCTGCCACCGTAACTGCCGGATTCTGCGGATTCTGCGGATTTTCCGGCTGTGTCGGCTGTGTCGGCTGCGTTGTCGGTTCGGTTGCCTGGGTGCCGGGCTCGAGCTTGGCTGCGGCAGCAAACAGCTCTGCGAGCTTATCTGCGCCTGCACGGTTGGGATGGAGGGCGTCGCCGTTCATGTAGAGTGCGGTCGTCTTGTCCGCACCGATCTGTGCGCAATACTGCTTGAAAGGCGTGAACAGGTCGATCACTCTGACATTCTCTGCCTTTGCCACCTGGTCAAGCTCGTCGGAGAACCAGCGCTTGCTGACATTTCCGGCCACATCGCCGTTTCTGCCCTGCTGCTTGACGAGAATGACCTCCATGACCTTTGCCTTGGCACGCTTGGTCATGTCGGTGATGTACTTCTTGTACTCGTCACCCTTGTAATACTTGGAATCGTTGATGCCGATGGAAATGATGTAGACATCCCCGGGCTTGCCGTACTGTTCAATGGCGGTGAACTGGCCGGCGTCGATGAAGCCCTTGGCATACTGGCCGGATGCAGCCATATTGCGGATGTTCCAGCTCTTGTCCACATGGTTTCCGAGCATCTGTCCCCAGCCGGCCTGCGTGCTGGTGTTCAGCGGGTAATAATTGCAGACCGTGGAGTCGCCGCAGATCCAGATGGTCGGCGGGAGGACTGCCTGATCGGAAACCTTGGTGATCTCAATGCTGCTGATGGTGTAGGCATAGCCCTCCTTGCCGGCAGCGGCACGGATATTGAGCTGGCCGTCCGTGACCGGCACCAGGATCTCATCGACGGCATTGTTGCCGGTCATGTTGACGATCTGGAGCATATTCTCCATGTAAACGCTTGTCCGGGCAGTGTTGCCGAGGGTGACCTTCACCCGGTACAGACCGTTCGGCAGATCCACATTGAAGGTGGTATTGCCGGTGAACTGCACGGCATCGCTCAGCTCATTCCTGCCGGCAGCAGCCACATCCTTCACATCGTTTCCGGAAAAGCCGTAGCCCTTGCCCTTGTCATATTTCTCAGATGCCTTGACGGAGGTAAAGCCGTTCTGGGCATTGGCGCCGAGATCGAATTTTCCGTTCCATGCGGTCACGGAAGGCTGCACTGTGGGCTCTGTTGCCGGCTCCGTGGCAGGCTGGGAGGGATTCTGTGCCTGCGGTGCATTGTTCAGGCGAATGTCGGGACGCGCCGGAAGCGGTGCATCGGATCCGAGGTAATAGCTGACATGCGGCGGCTGGTTGTAGGAGCTCTGCTGGCAGGCATTCTGAGCGCGGTACTGCATGTCATGCATGAGCGTGGTCAGACGTACTTTGGTGGGATCTGTGGTACACCAGATGCGCAGCTTCTGGTTGTCGTCCGTGCGCAGGATCAGCTCCTCACGCCAGTCACCGAAGAGATCGACCGTCATGCACGGAACGGATTTCGAGCTGTTGTTCGAGCCGCATCCGTTTGCGGTGAAAATGCCCTTGACGGTGTTGGCAGCGGTCATCTTGGTGATCTTGGTGCCGTCGAGGATCTCGCGTTCCAGATCGCCGTCCCAGTAGATGAAGAAATTCTGTGCAGGTCTGGTGCCGCCGATCTTCTTGCCGCTCTGGTCGTAGACATTGCCGTCGGCAGCGCCCCAGAATTCGGCGCCCTTGTTGCCCGCCCAGACATTGTCGGCAGCACAGCGGCCGGTGTCCTTGGTGTTGTTGATGTGGAAGATGACCTTGCCGGTTTTGGCGTCAATGCAGGATTCACCGAAGGGATTGTCCTCGTGGCATTCCCAGAGCTCCAGACCGGGGCGGTCGGGGATCAGGTCGCCGAGGTGCATCGCATCGCCGTGAAGCTGTCCGGTCGTCCAGAGCAGCTTGCCGTTGTCGTCGATCGCGGAGGCACCCATGAAGACCTCCTGCTTGCCGTCGTTGTCGGAATCGGCGGCCATCATGTTGTGGTTGCCGCAGCCCCAGCCGGGGGTCTTCTTGTCGAATCCGGTGTCGTAGACCCAGCGCTTGACGAGCTTGCCGTCCCGGACATCCACAGCCGAAACGGTCAGCCGGGTGTAGTAGCCTCTGCCGTAAAGCGCGGACGGATGCACGCCGTCAAGGTAGGCAATGCCGCTGTTCATGCGATCCACGCGGTTGCCGTAATCGTCGCCCCAGGTGGCCTTGGTCACCTGGCCGCGGGCAACGGGAAAATCAATGGTATCGAGTGCCACACCGGTCTGTCCGTCGAAAAGGGTCAGAAATTCCGGGCCGGTGAGAATGCGTCCTGCGCCGTTGCGGTAAACCTTCGAGCCGTCGCCGATGACCTTGCCCTTGCCGTCCTTGGTGCCGTCGGCAGTCTTTGTGATCAATTCTGCCCTGCCGTCGCAGTCAAAATCTGCAACACACATCTGCGTGTAATGCTGACCGGCGCGGATGTTTTTGCCCATGTCAATGCGCCAGAGCTGCTTGCCGGTGAGGGTGTAGCAGTCAATGAAAACGTTATCGGTCACGCCGTCCTGGGAATTGTCCTTGGAATTGGAGGGATCCCATTTCAGGAAGATCTCATACTGGCCGTCTCCGTCCACATCACCGACGCTGCAGTCATTTGGCGAATACTGTGCGCCGGGGCTGTTGAGCTTGATGTCGAAGTAATTGGTTCCGGAGGAGAAGCGGCATTCCTCGGAGGAGATAACCTTGCCGCCGGAGAGGCAGTCCACGCGGTACTTGCCGCCGGTGGCATTGTCCTGGTAGCAGGTCGGATCGCCGGATTTGCTGGTGTAAATGAGCTTTCCGTCGCGGTAGAGACGAAACTCCGCATCGTCCGGATCGTCGGCATTCCAGCGCCAGCTGACGAAGGTTCCGCTGCCGGATTTCACAGCATAGATACCTCTGTCCAGGTACTCCATGATGGCGGTGCCGTTGCCGCCCACGCCGTAGTCGGCAGAGGCCGGAAGTGCCGGTGCCATGGAAGCGCAAAGCCCGAGTGCAGCGATCCATGCGGCGATACGTCTTTTGGTATTCATAATGATTCCCCCTTGCTGAATGTGTCTGATTCGTTTCCTCTTTGTGAAGAACTTTTTATCTGGTAATTCTATTATAGCAAAGCCGAAAACGTTTCACAATTACATTTTCGATCATCCAGATGACGTTTTCAATCATCTTTGTGCATAAGGAGAGAGCCGGATCTGTCACAGGAAAATGCAACAGCGCTTTTCGGATCGGAGTTGACAGAATCAGGAAATTGCATTATAATAAAGGAAACAGCAATCCGCATCAGAGAACACGAAATTGCCCGGAAGGGAGGCAGGTATATGGTCATTTATCAGCTTGGCTGGCACTGGGAGCATCCGGATACGCTGGCCATTGAACGTCCGAACGGCCACTTCGGCACACAGGTATTGCTGGTGCAGTCGAAGGGCAGACTCATTATGGGAGAGACAGAATACCATGTGGAAAAGAACACGGTATTCCTCATCAAAAGCTGCGTGCCGCACTGCATTTATGCGGACGGCGAGCCTTACTGCGATGACTGGATCCGTTTC
>CAMNDR010000131.1 GCA_946535685.1 uncultured Clostridia bacterium
GGGTCTTTAATTGATCCTGTGACTATTTGGGGTTTCCTTAGCTTAATGACATTACCCCGCTTGCGGGGGAGGTGCCGCCGAACGGCGGCGGAGGGGGCGGCTATTTAGTGATTGTGCACTATAATACTCCAGAAAATTGATTTCCGTGCTGTCAGTGGCTCCGCTCTTTACAAATCCACTCGTTTGTGGTAAAATAAAAGCGTATCAACTACGTTTGGAGGCTTCTATGAAAACGTCTCAGAAATCCGGTAACACTTCTCCTTCCATCCCGTCTTATCGCATCATCACTGTCTCGGTGATCCTGATCGTGTGTCTGTTCGGCATTTTTGCCGTTCGCCTGCATATTGAACAACTGACCGGCCAGTCGCTGCTTGTATTTGCCCACAGCGGCGGCAGCTATGCCGATTGGTTCCTCTCCTGCAAGGAGACGCTCTATTTTGTGCTGGTGGTCGTGATCTGCGGCTATGCAGCCGGAGAGCGGCTCTTCCCGGATCAGCTCTGCCGTGTCAATCCGCTGTACAGGAGAACGGCCTTGCTGCCTGTCTGCTGTGTGGGCGGGTATTTTGTGCTCTCTTGTCTTTCGGCGCTGTTCTCGGAGAACAAGGACGTTGTCCTGCGGGGTATCTGCACGGAATATGAGGGACTGGCGGCACTGTTTGCTTACTGCGTTCTGTTTCTGTTCGGGTTCAATTTCATCACCGGGAAAAAACTGCTCGGCAGATTTTCGCGCATCCTGATCGCACTGGCGGCAGTCTGTGCTGTACTCTCTGCGGTCGAGTATGTTGTGATCCCGCTCCTTGAGCTGCCCTTCATGAAATATCTTATTGCACCGCCGCAGTACCGTGACGCCGCAGCGACTGTCCAGCGCTCCAATTCCTTCCGTGAAGCGGTGCTGATGTTCTACAACGCCAACTACGCCGGAGCGTGTTTTGCGCTGCTGCTGCCGGCGCCGGTCTACGGCATTCTTGCCGGCAGGCGCCCTGCTGTCCGGATTGGTTCCGCTGCCATCTGTGCGGCCCTTGCAGCAGCCGGCGTCATGACCAACGTGACCACGACCTTCTATGTGATGGCAGCGGAGATGCTGCTCCTGCTCGGTGTCCTGCTGCTGAAGCGGGCAGTCCGGATCCGGGAGCTGTTGGTTACGGTCGGTGCCTTTGCCGTTCTTGCAGCGGTGCTGACGCTCTGTACCGGCGGTGCCTTTACGCGGACGCTGTTCAAGAGTGCGACCAACGAAGGCGCCTATTCCGTGGGCCACAACGTCTACCGGCTTTCGGAGATCCGCATCTCGGGCAGAACGCTGTACCTGGCAAGCGAAGGTTCCGGCTATACCGTCATGCCTCCCTATGACACCGGCGAGACACTGCGTATCCTTGCAGATCCCGGAACGACCTATTCCGTGACGGAGCAGACGGATATGATGCTGCTTCTCCACGATGATGCCACAGACGCCGACCTGAGCTTTCTCGTGGCAGATGGCCTGCTTTATGTGGATCCCGGCTATGACAGCACGATCGACTTTGCTGTGACCACAGACGGTCTGCAGCTCGTGGCACAGAACGGGACGCTCCTGGACGAGATCCCGGCCGGCAGAATGGCGGAGAGCGCTCTGAACCGGTACAACAGCCTGTTCACCGGACGTGGCTATATCTGGCTGGAATCGCTGCCCATTCTCAGGGAATGTCTGATCCTCGGCAAGGGCGCAGGCAATTTCCCGTTCTTCTTTGTACAGAACGATGTGATCGGGCTCTGCAATACCGACGGCACCTATCGCCTTGTCATCGACAAGCCGCACAGCATGTATCTCCAGATCGCCATCACGGCAGGTATCCCGGCGCTGCTCTGTATTCTGGTGCTGTTCGGGAGCTTTGTGTTCCGTGGCCTGCACTGCCTTTGGAAGGCGGATGCGGCGGCATTCCGGTCGGATCGGCGCGTGATGCTGATGCTCTGCCTCTATGCAGGCATCTGCGGCTATATGGTCAGCGGTCTCATCAATGACAGCAGCATTACCGTCAGCCCGGTATTCTGGCTGCTGTTCGGGACGGCCTACAGTCTGTGTATCCGCATGGAACAGGGAGGAGACGAGGTATGAAACGAGAATTGCTATGTGCAGCAGCCTGCCTGCTGCTTCTGACCGGATGCGCATCGAACCGTGCGAGCTTTGCAGCACCGTCCGTCATCATCTCCGACGGCACAGAGTTGACACTCCCATGCGGCGGCTACCCGGGCAGTGCGGATGCGATCCCTCCGGACGCTGCACAGCGGATCGCAGATGCTGCGGGTTGCCGGAACACCCCGGAGGCACTGGAACAGGTCTGGTTCGGTGAGAATGTCTTTGGCGTAGGACTTGCGTCAGTCGTCTACTGCGGCAAATACGCCAATGCGCTCGATGATGCGGAGTGGGCGCTGCTTGCAGAGATCGCTGCATCCCCCGCAGACTACACTCCGGCGCTGACAGGGAAGACCACCTCCTCCGTGCTGGTCTCGCCCTATGCGCAGTATGCTTCCCGTGTGCCGGACAATGCTTATTTTGATGCGATGGTCGAGGAGATCATCGGGGATCTGACGGAGCAGCAGAAATGCTCCCGTGAGAAGGCGTTCCGGCTGCTGTATGCAGAGGGTGTCACAATCGAAACGCCCTATTCTCCGGCGATGCAGGCGGCAGTGGACGCAGTCTACAGCGACGATGCGAGCTTTTCGGATGTGGATACGGTATTTCCGCAGTCCGCCTGTGCTGTCCTCGACACGCAGGGCAATGTGATTGCGCTCAGCGCAGGCAATCAGGGGAACACCGCCTATAACCGTGCCTATCGCACCACGCATCCCATCGGCTCCTCCATCAAGCCGCTGGCGGTCTATGCACCGGCCATCCAACAGCGCCGGATTGGCTTTTCCTCCATCGTCAGCGATGCGCCTGTCCTGAATCCGGGGACAGCCAGCGAGTGGCCGCATAATTATAACGGCAAGTACGACGGTGACATCACCGTGACCTATGCACTGCGGCAGTCCAAGAACACTGTCCCGGTCGCACTCTGCCGAGACATGACGCCGCATGTCTGCTGGGAATTCCTTCAGGAGCAGCTCGGATTTACGACGCTGACAGGAGCGGATGATTCGCTCTCTGCGATGGCGCTCGGCTACCTCGATCAGGGCGTTTCCATGACGGAGCTGGCGGCGGCGTACCAGATCTTCGGGAACGGCGGCGTATACAACGAGCCGTGCTTCTACACCCGTGTGACGGACAGTCACGGCAAGGTGCTGGCGGAGTGCCAGCAGATGTCGCACCAGGTGCTCGACGCTGCGGATGCCTGGGTCATGAACCGGTTGCTGTACTACAACATCAGCAAGGACAACGGCATTGCGCAGTCTGCCCGCCTGGAAGGCTGCGAGGTCTGCGGCAAGACGGGTACTGTGGACAACGGCACCAACGACACCGACCGTCTCTTTGTCGGACTCACGCCGGAATATACCGCAGCGGTCTGGATCGGCTATGACCAGCGAAATTCGGTCATCGACCTGTCAAGCTACCATGTACCTGCTGAGATCTGGCGGCGCATCATGGAGCATGCCGGGCAAGATGTGACCGCATTCACACCGGATTCTTCCGTGACCGAAGCGGCATTCTGTACCCAGACCGGACTACTTGCCGGCGCAGCTTGTCCCGAGACCGAGATCGGCTACTACCGTGAGGGTGAAGTCCCGGCAGCCTGCACGGTGCACACCCGATAAAAATGCTTGACAGCAGCATACCTCAATGCTATAATTAAAATATGGCAGTGTGTCCTGCCGCAATTTTACATGTAAAGGAGTGCTTGCATGAAAAGACCTGTCAGAAAACTGATCTCGTTCCTGTCGGCGGTCGCAATGGTTGGCAGTCTGCCGCTGCTCCCCTCCGGCGCAGCCTATGTGGCGGAACAGGTCGGTTCTGATTATGATGCCATGATCCGTATGAAGAATCAGGACATCTACCTCGAGAGCGGAACGGCGGAAGCCGTCGGAAAAGGTACGCAGCTCGTTGTCATCGGCGCAGACGGTGAGAAACAGCTCGTGGATCTGGCGGACAATATCAGCGGCCTGTATTCCTTCGCTTCCATGCTGATGGAGGAGTACAACTTTCTCTCGCCCACCCCGGCTGCATACAGCTTCGACTTCTTCGACCCCAGCTTCCAGCTTGGCGGCGACGAGCCGGTGCTCATCACCAAGACTGACGACGGCTATGCACTGATGGATATGACCGGTAAGATCGTTTCTAAGAGCTACCCGGTACTGTCGTACCTCGGTGAGGGATTCTATACGACCGATGTGGAAATCAAGGAAAAATGGGAATGGGGTGAAGTGTATCACGGTGACAGAGAGAATATGCCCGTCTCGTCGCATGTTGGACTGATCAAGGCAGACGGCACAGAGGTCATTGCACCGTCTGATGACATCGCCTGTATCTCATTCACAGCAGATGGACAGAATTTCCTTGTCGATGGAAAGGATGGCGACTACTTCACCGATCTGACCGGTAAGAAGGTCTCCGAGACCTATTCCAGCATCAGCAAGAAATCTGACACGATCTATTGTTTCGGTAACGGTGAAG
>CAMNDR010000132.1 GCA_946535685.1 uncultured Clostridia bacterium
GACCGACATCGACTTCGGCTCCTTGCCGGAGCCTGCGCCTGCCTTGGATTTGGCTGCGCCTGCCGAGCTGAACAGGAGAGAAACGAGTGTCCGGTTCATCGCCTTGCACATGATGAGCGTCAGGATCAGACCCGATGTTCCGACTAGACACCCAGAGACCACCAGAACCGAATTGCTCAGCGCAAGTCCCGCAAATGCCGCAGCAAGGCCGGAAAATGCATTCAGCAGGGAGATAATGACCGGCATGTCACCGCCGCCGATCGCAACGACCATCGTAAAGCCGAGGATCAGATAGCAGGCAGTTGTTACGATAATGCCGATCAGGCCGAGCTGTGTATCGCCGTTTGCAATGCTCACCGCATAGAGCACCACGCCTGCGAGACCGCCGGCAGCGAGAAGGGCGTTGATGGCATTTTTAGCCGGAATCGTCACATTTTTCTTGAAGAGCTTGCCTGAGAGCTTGCCCCATGCAACGACCGAGCCCGTGAATGCCACTGCACCGATGGCGATGGTCAGTCCGAGGGTCACTGCTGAAAAGACGTTCACATTCGGATCCGTCATGTACTGCGTGAGCGCCACGAGCAGCGAGCTTAAACCGCCGAAGCCGTTGAAGAGCGCTACAAGCTGCGGCATTCCCGTCATTTCGACCTTTTTCGCCCAGACTGCGCCGATCACGCCGCCGAGCAAAATCGCAGCCGCCGTCCAGAGATAGGCGTTCTGCAGGGGCGGGGCAAAGAGCGTGGAGGTCACTTCCTTCTCGAAAAGTACCGTCACCACGGCGATCAGCATGCCGACCGAGGAGAGCAGGTTGCCCTTTCTGGCGGTATCTGCCTTGCCCAGGAGCTTGATGCCCCGGATGAACAGCACCGCGGAGATCATGTAGAGTACGGTCGTGAGGACGACACGGATGTTCTCAAAGTTCACTTTTTGTCATCCCCCTTTTTCTTGAACATGCCGAGCATTCTGTCAGTCACGAGATAGCCGCCGATCACGTTGATGGCAGCCAGTACGATGGCAAGAAAGCCCATGATGTTGCTGAGCATCCCCTCCGTATGCAGCGCTACCGCCGTGGCGGCGATCGCACCCACGATGGTGATGCCGGAGATGGCGTTGGTGCCGGACATGAGCGGCGTATGGAGCTGCGAGGGTACCTTCGAGATCAGCTCAACGCCCAGAAATCCGGCGATCACAAATACAAATACCAGAAGCAGAATTTCACCGATGGCCATAGTTAATCCTCCTTGAATCGCTCATGGATGATCTTGCCGCCCTGTGTCAGCAGGCAGCCTCGCATGATCTCATCCTCGAGATTGACAACAAATTCGCCCTGTTCCTTGTTATAGAAATGCGTCAGAAATGCCGTGAAATTACCGGAGAGCATCTTGGATGCATCATAGGGCACCTGGCGCTCCAGAAAATCGCCGGACATGATGGTCACGCCGTTTTCGGTCACGACATTCTCAAACAGCTTTGAGCCCTCCACATTGCCGCCGGTCGAACATGCCATATCGACCACGACTGAGCCGGGCATCATCCGGTCAAGCACATCCTTTTTGATGAGCCGGGGCGCTTTTCTGCCAAAGACCTTCGCCGTTGTGATGACGATGTTGGAGCGCTCGCAGACCTTTGCCTGTGCTTCCTGCTGCATCCGGATCTGCTCCGGCGTCAGCTCCTTGGCATAGCCCTGGTCGGTCTGTCCCATCTCGCCGAGGTCGATCTTCACGAAGCTGGCACCCAGCGATCTGACCTGCTCCTCCACGACCGGACGGGTGTCGAACGCATCGACTCTGGCACCCAGGCGCTTTGCCGTTGCGATCGCCTGCAGGCCGGCTACGCCCACGCCGATGATGAACACCCTCGCCGGGTTGATCGTGCCGGACGGCGTGACCATCATGGGCAGGATCTTCGGGAGACGTGCCGCCGCATTCACGACCGCCACATAGCCCGCCAGCGATGTCTGCGAAGACTGCACGTCCATTTTCTGTGCCAGGGTCGTTCTCGGGATCATTTCGAGGGAGACTGCCTGGATGCCGTTATCGGCGAATTCATGCAGCAGCGCCTTTTCATTGAACGGATCAAGATAGCTCAGATGCAGCGTGCCCTCCTTCAGGCCGGCAGCGCTTTCGGGCTTTAAAATACGCAGGATGATCTCGCAGTCATAGCCGTCCTGCTCCTTTGCGATGATCTGGGCGCCTGCCTTTTCATAGGCAGCATCAGAGTGACCGGATTTTACACCGGCACCGCTTACGACCTTGATGGAAAATCCCATAGCGATGAGCTTTTTGATATCATCGGGGATCAGCGCCACTCGTGTCTCACGAGGGTCTGTTTCCCGACAGACGAGGATTGTTTTCATGTGCAGACCTCCTGTTGGGGTAAAAAATAGCCGGATCCCGGCTGTTTGACACTTCTTTAACAATTACTATTTTACCATATTTTTCGCGCATTGTCAAGGAATACAGCGGTTTCCGGGCTGTAGAATCCTGCAGCGCTGCGGGGGCTTCTTCTGTAGGATATGCACAGTCCGGCGGTTCTGTCCGTACAGATTTCCAGGTTGCTTTCCGCCAGTTTCGTATAGTTTGATACTTGCAATATCATCTGCTGTATGCTATAATAAAGATAAGTGTCTGCCGGAGCGAGCGCAGCAGCAGACAGAGAATGAAAAACAAGGGAAGCATCGCAGACGCGAGCAATGCCTCCCGGAAGGAGCAGTCATGGAAACCAAACGCAATTCATTTTCCAGCTCGCTGGGCTTCGTACTTGCCGCAGCGGGCAGCGCCGTGGGACTCGGCAATATCTGGCGCTTTCCGTACCTTGCCGCCAAGGACGGCGGCGGTCTGTTTCTGGTGATCTACATCATTCTGGCGCTGACCTTCGGCTTCACGATGATCGTCAGCGAGACCGCCATCGGCCGAAAGACCAAGCAGAGCGCCCTCACTGCCTATGGCGTGCTGCACAAGCCCTCGAAATGGATCGGTGTGTTCGCCTGTATCGTGCCGTTCATGATCTTCCCGTACTACTGCCTGATCGGCGGTTGGGTGCTGAAATATGCCGTGACCTTCCTCGTCGGACAGGGCACTGCAGCGGCAGGAGACGGCTATTTCACGGGATTTATCACCGATACATGGCCGCCGATCATCTTCGACATCATCTTCCTCGGCGCCACGGCATTCATCATCTATCTCGGCGTCAACAAGGGCATCGAGAGTCTGTCCAAGATCCTTATGCCTGTCCTGCTCATCATGGTCATCGGCATTGCCATTTTCTCCCTGACCATCAAGGGCGGCGCAGACGGCCGCACGGGTCTGGACGGCCTGAAGGTCTATGTCATCCCGAATCTGCATGACCTGAGCTTCAAGACCGTATTCGTCACCGTAATGGATGCGATGGGGCAGCTCTTCTACAGCATCAGCGTGGCAATGGGCATCATGGTCACCTACGGTTCGTATTTCCGGGATGACAGCAACCTGATGAAGTCCGTCAACCAGATCGAGCTGTTCGATACGCTCGTTGCCTTCCTTGCCGGCGTCATGATCATTCCGGCGGTGTATGTGTTCCTCGGCGAAGAGGGCATGTCTGCAGGCCCCGGTCTGATGTTTGTCGCCCTCCCGAAGGTCTTTGAGGCGATGGGGCCGATCGGCAATGTGATCGGTGCGGTGTTCTTTGTGATGGTGCTGCTCGCAGCGCTCACCAGCTCCATGTCCATTCTCGAAACGGTCGTGGCAAGCCTGATGGATGCCTTCGGCTGGAGCCGGAGACTGGCGGTCGTTGTGGAAAGCTCCGTCGGCCTGCTCCTGAGCATCGTGATCTGCCTCGGCTATAACGTATTCTATTTCGAGGCACATCTCCCGAACCAGGGACCCGGTCAGACCGCCCAGCTCCTCGACATTTTCGATTATGTCAGCAACAATATCCTCATGCCCGTCGTGGCGATCGGCACCTGCATCCTCGTCGGCTGGCTTGTCAAGCCCAAGACCATCATTGACGAAGCGACCCGGAACGGCGAGAAATTCGGCAGAAAAGGGCTGTATATCGTTATGGTCAAGTTCGTTGCACCGGTTCTGCTGCTGTTCCTGCTGCTCGGTGCATTCGGCGTGTTCAATCGGGTGATGGGATGAGCCGGAGCGGATTCTGGAAAGGACTGGCACATGGCATCCCGATCGGGCTTGGCTATCTGTCAGTCTCGTTCGGCTTCGGCATCTTAGCTGTCAAGGCCGGGCTGTCTGTGCTGGAGGCATCGCTGATCTCGCTGACGAACCTTACCTCCGCCGGACAGGCAGCGGGCGTGGATGTCATCGCTGCCGGCGGGACGCTTCTTGAAATGGCACTCGTGCAGCTCACGATCAACATCCGCTATGCGCTCATGGCGCTCTCGCTTTCGCAGAAGCTCGACAGCAGCTTCACGCTCCCGCACCGTCTTCTCGCCGCCTACGGCATCACAGACGAGATCTTCGGCGTGTGTGCGGCGCAGGAGGGGCTGCTGCGGCCGTCGTACATGTACGGCATCATCAGCATTTCCACAGCCGGCTGGGTCACCGGGACATTCCTCGGGGCTGCAGCCG
>CAMNDR010000133.1 GCA_946535685.1 uncultured Clostridia bacterium
GGCATCCGGGAGGGCTTCGTGGAACTCATCTGCAAGCGAACGCAGGAGGCCGACACCGTTTTCATACTGCGGGTATTCTTCATAATAATCCGCATCGGGGAGCGGTCTGCCCGCCATGAGGAAGAATTCATCAGAGGGAAAAACGGCCCGTGTGCCGTGCTTTTCGAGGAATTGCCGCTGGTAGTGCTCAATGAGATCGAGCGCCTGGCCGGCGGTCTCGGCGGTGAACGGCGTGAGCGGGTAGAGCCCCTTGCGGTGCCGGGACAGGCCGACCGGGACAACTGCCACGCTCGTCAGATGCGGGAGCATGCTTCCGAGATCGGTGAGCGTGCGCTCCAGCTCGGCGCCGTCATTCAGGCCGGGACAGAGGACGATCTGGCAGTTGAGCTGGATGCCGGCTCTTGCCATCTGCCAGAGAAAACCGAGCTTTTCACCGGCGAAGCGGTTCTGCATCATTTTGCAGCGCAGCGCAGGATTGGTCGTATGGACGGAGACATTGATGTTCAGGTGCATGGCGATGATGCGGTCCACGTCCTCCTGCGTCATGTTCGTGAGGGTGACGTAGTTGCCCTGCAGAAAGCTCAGGCGGGCATCATCATCCTTGAAGTAGAGCGTTTCCCGCATGCCGGGAGGGAGCTGGTCGATGAAGCAGAAGACGCATTTGTTGCGGCAGCTCTGCTTTTTGTCCATCAGGAAGCTCGCAAATTCCAGGCCGATGTCGTCATACTCATCCTTCCGGATCCGCACCTCCCGCTGTGTGCCGTCCTCCTCCACGAGCAGCGTCAGGTCGGTCTCTGCCGCATAGAACATGTAGTCCAGTACATCCCGCACGGGATGGCCGTTGATGGTGAGAAGCTGTCCGCCTGTCCGGATGCCGGCTTTTGCTGCCGGGGAATGCGGGATCACGCCGGTGATCTCGACCATGCTGCTGCCTCCTTTCGGGATGATGGGATGCGGGACTGCGCCGCGCCTGCGGCATTCCCTCAAATGAAAAACGGAGAGAAGCTATCCTCTCTCCGCCCACTTGCTTATTCAGCGCTCAGCTTCAGAACCTCAACGCCCTTGTAGAAGCCGCAATTCTTGCAAACCTTGTGCGGAGCCTTCAGCTCGCCGCAGTGGTCGCACTTGCACATTGCCGGAGCGTCCAGCTTCCATACAGCGCTGCGTCTCTTGTTCTTTCTTGCCTTGGATGTTTTTCTCTTCGGTACTGCCATTTTTGGCACCTCCTTCTTCCGGTATACGCCGGTGATTTCTCAATTCATGCCTGATCGTTCAGACATCCGCAGTCCGTTTCGTTCTTGTCGCAGCCGCACACCGGGCAGAGGCCTTTGCAGTCCTCTCTGCACAGCATCTTGGTCGGCAGCTCCAGCAGCAGATCCGTCACCGCGATCTCCTCCGGATCAATACTCTCTGCCTGCGCAATGATGTAGTCCTCCTCATCCTCCTCGGATTCGAGCATGCGCACAACGACGTGCTCTTCCGCATAGGCGAAGTCCTGCACCGTTTCCTTCAGGCAGCGGTCACATGTGACAAGCAGGGAAAATGTGATGTTGAGTCTGAGCATCACCACTCCTGCGTGGTTGGCAATGCTCCCCTCGACCTGCACAGGCGAGTGGAATTCATACCCATGCACCTCGGCAAGGCGTTCCTCCGACACGGTGAACCCGATCTTCTCGGAGGTACCGGGAACGTTCAGTACATTTTTGATATTCATCAGCATACTTGTCCCCTCATTTCCTGCAGAGCATCACAGATTCTATTATAGCGGATATTTGGCTCTTTGTCAAGTGCTTTTCGGGATTTTTTACGGAAAAGACGGAGACCGGCGCACCGGTCTCCGGTTTTTCAGCAATTCTTACAGATACTTGGTCACAGACTCCGGCAGATCAGCGACATCTGCGGATACGGTGAAGGTCACAACGGTGTCCTTGCCGGTGAGCTTGTCGAGCTTTGCGAACATGTTGCCCAGCTCGTCATAGTCTGCGCCGCCGATCTTCAGGATGCCGTCCACGAAGATCTCCTTGATGTCGTAGTTGCCTGCCAGCATGCCTGCCAGGAAGCCGTAGAAATTCTCATAGCCGGCGATGTCGAACTGCTCAACGCCTACCCAGCGAACCTTGTAGCTGATGGAACGGCGCAGGGTCTCGCCCTTTTCCACGCATACGAGGCAGCCGTTGGTCTCTGCTACTGCGGTGTTGATGCGGTCGATGAGGGTCTTGGTCTTGCCAGAGCCCTTCTTTCCGGTGATCAGGTTAATCATGGTAAAAAACTCCTTTCAAAGCCCTTTCGGGGGCGTTGGTTCATGTATCATTACCCTGTGCGGGGTAATTGGCGGTTCATTGCGGGGTGGATCAATAGCCCAGACGCTTCTCAAGCTCTGCCTTGGCGCCCTCATAGCCGGGCTTGCCGAGGAGTGCGAACATGTTTGCCTTGTAGCTCTCCACACCGGGCTGGTTGAACGGGTTCACGCCGAGCGTATAGCCGGATACGGCGCATGCCTTCTCGAAGAAGTAGATCAGGTAGCCGAGGCTGAACTCGGTCGTATCCTCCAGCTCGAGAATGATCTGCGGTACGCCGCCCTCGGTATGGGCGAGGATGGTGCCCTCCTGTGCCTTGCGGTTGACAACGGACATGTTCTGGCCGCAGAGGAAGTTCAGGCCGTCCAGATTCGCCTCGTCCTTCTCCAGGAAGAAGTCCTGCTTCGGCTTCTTGATGTCCACAACGGTCTCGAACATCAGACGGCTGCCCTGCTGGATGAACTGGCCCATGGAATGCAGATCGGTGGAGAATACCACGGAGGTCGGGAGCAGTCCCTTGTTGTCCTTGCCCTCAGACTCGCCGAAGAGCTGCTTGTACCACTCGTTCATCATGGCAAATGCCGGATCATAGGCAACGAGCATCTCCGCAGACTTGCCCTTTCTGTAGAAGATGTTGCGCAGGGCTGCGTACTTGTAGCAGTCGTTGTTCTCGAAATCAGCGGTATAGTCCTGCTCTGCCTTGGCTGCGCCCTCCATGAGCTTGTCGATATCGCAGCCTGCAACAGCGATCGGCAGGAGGCCGACTGCTGTCAGGACGGAGAAACGGCCGCCGACATCATCCGGCACCACGAAGGTCTCATAGCCCTCGGTGTCGGACAGCTCCTTGAGCGTGCCCTTGGCCTTGTCGGTCGTGGCGAAGATGTGGTTCCTCGCCTCCTCCTTGCCGTACTTGTCCTCCACGAGCTTCTTGAATACACGGAAGGCAAGCGCCGGCTCGGTGGTCGTACCGGACTTGGAGATGACGTTGACGGAAATATCTCTGCCTTCACAGATGGCGAGCACCTCGTTCAGATAGGTCGGGTTGATGTTGTTGCCGACATAGTAGATGTCCGGGGTGTCCTTCTTCATATTGTTATAGAACGGGCTCTTGAGGAGCTCGATGGCTGCTCTTGCACCGAGGTAGGAGCCGCCGATGCCGATGACGATCAGCACATCGGAATTGCTCTGGATCTTCTTGGCTGCTGCCTTGATGCGGGCAAATTCCTCCTTGTCGTAGTCGGTCGGCAGATGCAGCCAGCCCAGGAAATCAGAGCCGAGGCCTGTGCCGTCGTGCAGGGTCTTTGCTGCAAGCTCGATCTGCGGGCGGATGCCGGCCATGTCCTCCTTGGTGACAAAGCTGTCTAGATAATTCGTATTCAGTTTCAAAGACATAATAACCCCTCCAAGGTTGATCATAATTCACTATCTATCATACTATAAAACCGGAAATTTTGCAAGTACCTGAGCACTCCGAAATGGAATCTTGTGAAAACAAGACAAATTTCGCATGGCATTTTTGAGCATATTCACCATTCTTTTCCGGGATATCCGGAACGGCGGCAGAATATACTTTGCGGGGAGGGATGCGGGTTGAAACGGATCTTCATGCTCATGGCGGTGCTGGGCTGTCTCTGGCTCATGCAGCCGCTTTCGGTGCGGGCAGAGGGAGCGCAGGCGGTGCTGCTGCTCGAAGCGAATACAGGATGCGTGCTTTCGGAGGAAAATGCCGATATACCGCTGCCGGTCGGATCTCTGGCGAAGCTCATGACAGCGCTGCTGGCGGGTCGGGCGATCGAAGCCGGGGCGCTCTCGCCGGATACAGTGCTCACGGCCGGCGAAAGCGTGCGGGACGCGCAAGGGGCGGTCATCTGGCTGGAGCCGGGGGATCAGGCAACTGTGGAGGAGCTGCTGCTCGGACTGCTGGCCGGGAATGCGAATGATGCGGCGGCGGTACTGGCGGAGCGGCTCTCCGGGAGCTGTGAGGAATTTGTGATGGACATGAATGCGGCGGCGTTCGACCTCGGAATGCGGGACACGCATTTCACATCACCGCAGGGCTGCGACGATCCGGCGGCACGCTCCACGGCAAGGGACATGGGAAAGCTCGCCTGTGCGGTGCTGCAGTGCAGGGCGCTGCGGCCGTATCTGGCGGTCTGGCGGACCGTGATCCGGGAGACGCAGACACCGGCGGAGCTCGTCAATGAAAATACGCTGACACGCACATTTGACGGATGCTGCGGGCTGAAGGCGGCACATTCGCCG
>CAMNDR010000134.1 GCA_946535685.1 uncultured Clostridia bacterium
CCCCCGTTGGGGGAGGGCTATATTGCGGGGGCTTCGGCGAACGCCCCGTCCCCTCTGTCCTGCGGACATCTCCCCCCCCCGTGGGGAGTCACCCTGCACCCTAATCGGGGCTGCCGCCCCGAACCCTGCAAAATAGCTTTTTTGACAGACTGAGCCCCGGCCGAACGACCGGGGCGGCTTGCTTTTTCGGCAATTTCCGTCGTTCACAGAATGTTTACAATCATCATCCGCAATTTCAGCCGCCTGCTGCGTTATAGATAGCAGAAACCGTTTCCGGAATCGTTCCCATAAAGGAGGTTATTCTCATGAACAGACGTATCACAGCCATTCTCGCAGCGCTTGCCATGCTGCTCTGCAGTGCTGCGCTGCCGGTCTCTGCCGAGGAGATCCAGCCGCCTGACTGTGCGGAGGAGCCGATCCCTGCGGTGGATACCAGCCCCGTTCTCCTGGAGCCGCTGCCGCCCGCAGAGGAATACTGCACGGAAAACGGCCTGCGCTTCATCATCTACACACCGAATCCCTACTATACCACCAATACCGACCGCTATGCAAGTGTCGCCGGCGTGGAGGAGGATGCCGTGAGCGTGACCATCCCCGCCGAGGTGCAGGGCGTTCCCGTCACCGGCGTTGCAAGCGGTGCGCTGCGCAGCACGGCGCTCAAGGAGATCCTCGTGGACAAGGCACAGACGAACTATGTCTCCAAAGACGGCGTGCTGTTCGACAAGACCGGCACGACCCTCGAAGCCTATCCGCTCGGAAAAACCGGCACCTATGCCGTGCCGGACGGGACGAAAACCATCGGCTATGCCGCATTTCTCGCCCCGGAGGGCTATGACGGGCTCACGGAGATCACCTTCCCTGAGACCCTGAACCGGATCAGTCCGCATGCCTTCTCCAACCAGTGCGGCCTGACGGAGATCGTCCTGCCGGATTCGGTCAGCGAGGTGCAGGAATATGCCTTTTCGGACTGCAAGGGGCTGAAAACGATCCATCTGAGCCAGAGCCTGCGGATCTTCTACCAGTGCTGCGGCGGCTGCACGAGCCTGCAGGAGCTGACCGGCAAGCCGACCTATTTCTATAGCAAGGACAATGTGCTGTTCAGCGGCGGCTCGGTCAATCCCGATGAGCTTGTGCTCTATCCTGCCGGATTGACGGCGGAGCGCTATGTGCTGCCGGACACTACCACCCGCATCCGTTCCGGTGCCTTCTCGGACAATGCGTATCTGAAAGAAGCCGTGCTCCCGGAATCGCTGACCGATGTGGGCGATGCCTTCCGGAATATGGCGGCGCTCGAAACGCTCACCTTCCCGCACGGTGTCACCAGCATTGGGGATGCCTGCATCGGCTGCCCGGCGCTGAAAACGATCTCGCTGCCGTCCACGCTCACCTACATCGGCACGAGCTTTCTGCGTTCGACTCCGGCGCTGACGGATGTGTATTATGACGGGCTGGAGGAAGCCTTCGAGAAGGTCTCCAATGTCCTTTCCAACAAGTACATCCGCCGCACCAGCGTGACTGTCCACTATGCGGATGAAAACGACTATGAGACCGTGTTTGACGGCAATGAAACAGACGGCGGATTCACCTACAAGGTCTATGCCGGTCATGCCGAGGTCGCAGGCTATACGCACGGCACGAAGCAGGATCTCAGCAAGACCGCACAGGTCGCTGCAGAGATCAAGGGCGTGCCGGTCACGGCTGTCGGCCGGCGGGCATTTGCGAGCCTTGCGAACATCTATGCCGTCGAGCTGCCGGACAGCATCCGCACCATCGGGGCGTATGCCTTCCAGGGGGCGCTGGTGCAGACGAACATCCCGGCACATGTCGAAACCATCGGAGAGAGCGCCTTTTTCGGTGCCAGCATCCAGAAGGTCACGCTGCCGGGGACGCTCCGGTCGATGGGCGATTTTGCCTTCCGCAAGAGCCGTGTGCAGTCCGTGACGGTCGGAGAGGGCGTGACGGAGCTGGGCAAGTATGCCTTCCTCGAATGCAGCCATCTCACGGAAGTCCGTCTCCCGTCCACGCTGACATCGGTCAGCTACGGTGCCTTTTCGCTCACGCCGTCGCTCTGCTCCGTTGCGCTGCCCTATGGCGTGAAGTCGATCGGCTTCCGGGCATTTGACGGCAGCGGCATCCGGAAGATCAACCTCCCGGATACGCTCACGGAGCTGGGGGAGCGTTCACTCTCAAACTGCAGGAATCTCACCGCCGTCACCATCCCGCCGCAGATCACGGCGCTCCCGGCGAACCTGCTGTGCGGCAGCGGCGTGACAGAGGTCACGGTACCGGCGACCGTCAGCAGCATCGGGCCGATGGCGTTCTGTGACTGCCAGAACCTGCGGCGCATCAACATCCTGAACCCGGCATGCGAGATCTGTCCGGAGCCGGAGACCATCTGCACGTTGCTCGAATTGTACGATTATACCCAGCCGGTCGATGGCTGTGAGCCGGACTGGATCGAGCCGGTGGCGCATTACGAGAATCTGACGATCTGCGGCTATGCGGATTCCACGGCGCAGAGCCATGCAGAGACCTACGGCATCCCGTTCGAGGTCTATGATCCGGAAGGCTATGATGTTGTGGATGCAGTCGCCCTGCAGCGCTATCTGCTCGGCGCAGGCGCATCGGGTCTGCACCGTGACTATGACCTCAGCGGCGACGGCAGGACGGATGTCTTTGATCTGGCGCTGCTCAAGCGGAGACTGGTGCAGAAATAACACCATGCGGGAATGGCGCTTGTCGGCTTGGCGCCGACTTAGGGGGCGCTGCCCCTCGACCCCGCCCGCTTTTGGAGTCAAAAGAGGGGGAAAACCGATTTTTGTGGTGCTGCACAAGATAGATAAAGCAAGACCCCGCACATTTCTGTGCGGGGTCTGTTGGTTTATTTCTTCTGCAGCTCGCTTCTGAGCGCTGCATTTTCCTTGAGCAGGTCACGGATCTCCGTGAGCAGCAGCTCTTCCTTGGTGGGCTCCGGCGGAGCTTCGGGAGCTTCCTCCTCCTTCTTCTTGCCGAGAGACATCGCCTTGTTGATCGCCTTGATCAGGCAGAACAGGATGAACGCAATGATCAGGAAGTTCACAACGGCCGAAATGAATGCGCCATAGGTAAAATCAACATTGTTGATCGCGAACTTGCCGCCGGAAATAATGATCTGCCCGGTCTCCGGATCCTTCTCTGCGCCGCCGGTAAGTACTGCGATCAGCGGATTGATAAAGCTGCTGGTCAGTGCGGTAACGATCGACTGGAATGCTCCGCCGATGATGACACCGACTGCCATGTCCATCACGTTGCCCTTGAGCGCAAATTCCTTGAATTCCGTCAGGAAACCGCCAGCCTTCTTGGCTGCCTTGCCTACTGTTTCATTTGCCATTTGTTTGCCTCCTTAGATTTTGATAAATTTGCTGCATACAGCTATCTGCAGGGCATATGCCCCATGCATCCTTTACTGCGGCATCACATCCGGGATCATGTTGGTGGTGTCCATCTCATCCTCGGTCGCTGCCTTCATGGTACGGCGGGACTTCTTGGCGGTCTGCGCCTGCATCGCCGCAAGCTGCTCTACAAGCTGGTCATCGTTGAGCTTGTCGAGATCGGTCACGGCGATCGTGCCTCTTGCCTGGCGGGGCTTGTCGTCGAAGAAATCCTCCGGGGAAACGATCTTGGTCGTCTTTTTCGGAGCAGCAGGCTTCTTTTTGGCGGCAGGCTGCTTCGGCTCTGCCTTCTTCTCCTCCTTCGGCTCTGCGGCTCTGCGTCTGGGCTTGGGGGGTTCCTCCTCCGTCATGGGCGGGGGCGGTGCCTCCTCATCCCGGACACTGGTAAATTCATCCGTGCCGAGCCGGATCGAAAAGCTCATCGCACCGGGCTTGGCATTGGCACTCATCGTATAGGTCTTGGGATCATCGCTGAACAGGCGATCGAGCAGCTCCTCCTCATCGTGGAGCGTGACCTCCTCCGCATCATCGGTCTCCGTATAGCCGGAATCCTCAGTCATGAAGTACTCGGCGCTCATCGGCGCTTCGCCGGTCGCCGTCTGATAGGCCGCATCCTCGTCATATTCGTAGGATGCTTCCGTCGGCTCTGCCTCCAGCGAAGGCATCGGCTGCGGTGCGGCGGGTTCTCCGACCTCCGGCATCGCCGCTTCCTGGACGGGAATCGCTGCGACCTCCATCACGGGCTGCATCATCGGCATCCCGACGGCCGGCATCGCCTGCATCTGCGCCATCTGCGGCATCTGCACCGGAACGCTCACCATCGTGTACAGCGGATTTCCGTAGGCATCATAGCCCATGATCTGCGGCACCTGCTGCACATACAGCGGGTTGCCCATCGCATCATAACCGACAAACTGCGGCATACTGTACTGCATCTGGGGCATCGCATAGCCCATCTGCGGCATTCCCATCATCGAGGGATCCTGCATCATGCCCATCTGCGGCATACCCATCGGCTGCTGCATCGGGCTCATCATCGGCTGCTGCATGCCCATCGGCTGCTGCATCGGGTTCATCATCGGCTGCTGCATGCCCATCGGCTGCTGCATCGGGTTCATGACCGGCTGC
>CAMNDR010000135.1 GCA_946535685.1 uncultured Clostridia bacterium
GAGGGGCGGATTCACAGTACGCTCTCCCCAAAACAGGCTTTTTTGACAAGCTCACGCAGAGCTTAGCAGCTCTGCGCTTAAATGAAAACTTAATTATCCTTGTGACCGAGCAGATCGCGGAGCTGACCGAGCAGGTCACCGCCGGAAACGGAAAGGCTGCCGACATTCTCACAGATGCGCTCGAGGTATTCAAGCTCCTTGAGCTTGCGGAGAGTCTCGTTTTCATCGAGGAGCTTGGCGGTATTGAGCAGCGAGCGCGTGGATGCCACCTCCTCGCGGCGCGTAATGACATTCGCCTGCGCACGCTTCTCGGCAAGGAGAACCGTATTCATGATCTCCCGCACATCACCGGGCAGGATCACATCACGCACACCCGCATCCGTCACCTCAAAATGCAGCACCTCTGCACGGGGCTTGAGGAGTGCAAGCATCCGCTCCCCGACCGTATCACGCTGGTTGAGCAGCTCGTCAAGCGTCATGCCGGACACAAAATCCCGCACCGTAAGCTGCGCCGCCGTATAGAACTGCGCGGTGCAGTCCGTGCTTTCACGGTAAGCCGCCACAGGATCCGTGATGCGGTAGCTGCATACGAAATTCAGCCGGACACCGACACGATCCTTCGTGAGGATCTCCTGGCCGTTGAGCTGCATTTCCTGGAGGCGCGTGTCAAAGATCTTCACATCGACATTCACGGCGCCGTTCCAGAAGAAGTACATCCCGGGTTCAAGGAGCTTCTGGAATTTGCCGTCAAACAGCAGAATGCCCTGCGCGGATTCCCCGACATTCACGCGCTTCATCACGCCCGTCCGTGCGAGCGTATCACAGATGTCAAGCGGGATCGCATCCGGCACCTCCGGATCGGTATTCTCATAATCCTCAAAGCTGTTGGCCTCCGGAATGTTCCAGAAGCGGTACACGCCGGGATTCAGGCTGCTGACAAAATGCCCGCCGACATAGCGCAGGGCAATGTGACCGTCCGGGACATTCACCTCGACGGTCTGGGCAGCAAAATCCGCATCCCGGCAGAACGCTGCAAGCTGCTCCGGCGAATACTGCCGCTGCAGTGGCGCTGCCGTATTGACCTGCGTCTTCATTGCGGTGGATGCACCGAACAGAAAATGATGCCCCGGCTGCAGCATCTTCACGAAGCAGCCCTTCTTGAACAGGAAGCCGCGCTCCCCTTCCGAAACAATGAATTTCATAGCGATTTCCTCCTTTGTCAATTGCCAGATATTGGCATCCTTACTCGCGCTTCTATCAGAGAACAAGCTCCGGAATCCCTTATCTATTATAAAGGTATAAAAGTGCATTGCTGCCGGCGCAGTACCGGCTATGAAAGCTGCCCGCAGGCAGCGGAATGATCGTTCCCGCGATCCTGACAGCGCGGCGGGCGGCAGCTGCATTCAGGCATCCGAACCGCCTTGCGGAAGCGCAAAGGCTCTGGCGCAGCGGTCGGTGTGCCGGTATCCTGCGGCCGGCAGGGCCCGTGGACTGCTCTCCCTGAGGGAGCAAGGAGACGGACAGCGGGGACTTGTTTTTGCGCGGTGCCCCCGAAGGAGCGTTCCGCAATTAATCCAGTGCAAACCAATGCAGGCTCCCTAAGCCTCCCGGAATCGAACCGGAATAAAGAGTGTTTTTTCCTCATGAGGGAAAATACACGTTATCTGGAGAAGCGGCGGTATACGCAAGGACGCAGAGCGCTGCGCACCCCGGTGCAGTACAGATACACACGGACAGCCGGATTCGCCCAATTCTATTGTAGCATATTTACGGGGGTATTGTCAAGCTGCACAAAACACGGAAAACCCCGGGGGATGATCACTCTGCAAAGATTCTGGTAAAATGGCACAAAAAAGAAGCCGCCCTCCTGTCGCAGTTGAACAAACGGAATTTACTCTTCTGTTTTCTTTGTAACTCTTCTGTTATTTTTGAAGTGAAAAACGCCGCTTTGTTACAAAATGGAATCGGAGAAATCTTAAAATTCTTTCATTTTTTATGTGCATTCTGACATACTAACGCATATTTTCGACGCTCCTTTTTGTGGATAAAATGGAAAAGGCTTCAAAAACATTGCCTTTTGTAGTGAAATGTGATATGATAGGTTCAGTCCTGAGGGGGAAGCCCCAAAGACAAACATTATGCTGAAATGCGGAGAAAGGATGAGTTGATGAGAAAAGCCAAAGTCGTAGCTATCGTCTGTGGGATGATCGTGTCCTGCCTGATTGGTGGTTTTGCTGTTGTAGAAGCAGCAACAGTCAAGTTAGATGACAGCTCTACAGAGTACGTCGATTATGCCGACTACTACGAGCCCACCAGTGTATCCACAGAGACTGCTACTACAGTAACTTCTATCGAGACGACTGCCAAGACCACGAAAATCACAGCAACAACAGAAAACACCGAGGACACCAGCGAGACTGCTGAGGATACCACAGAAGCCACCACTTCTGTGACCACCGAAACAACCGAAACCACCGAAGCAACCACGACAACGACTGAAACTGAGGCTCCGGCACCTACTACCGAGGCCGAGACCGCTGCTGAGATCGTAACCACCGAGGCTGCCACCACTGCCGCTGCACCCCAGTCCGTAGCACCTGCTACCACGCCTGCACCGGCTGCTGCTCCTACTGAAACAGAGATGACAAACCCGCCGATGCCGGTCGAGACCTGCGCAGTTCTGACTGCACCGCCGGTTGTCGAGACGGAGGCTCCGGTTACTGAGCCGGTTGCTGCTGTCAGCTACGGTTCTTCCATCACCGTTTCCGAGAGCGATTACATTCTGCTGTGCAATGCAGTTGCTCACGAGGCCGGTGCCAATAATATCAGCGTGACCGAAAAGGCCAAGGTCGTTGAGGTCATCATGAACCGCGTGAATTCTTCGAGCTTCCCGAACAGCATTTACGGGGTACTGACCCAGAGGTACCAGTTCAGCGGTTCCTCTACTTATGTCAATCTCGGCACCTATTCTTATAAGGTGACCGGCATGGTCAGGGAAGCTGTTGACCTGTACCTGAGTGATCCGTCCCAGTTCAGTGAAGGTTATCTGTACTTCACCGGCGACGGCAAGCAGAACCATTTCAGATAAATTGCACGATCCGCTGTTCTAACCGGCGGAGCAAAAATGTGATTTAGATTTTTGATAGAAGTTCGCAAACAAATGCATAATTACATGCTGCCAGCGCGATTGCCGGCAGCATGTTTTTTTCTGTTTTTTGATACTGTCTCCCATTTTGCGGAGAATCGCTCCTGTGAGGGGGCTGCGATTTGCAGGGAAACAACACAGCTTCCCCGCACCCCCGCCTTCTGCGCGATCCAGCGGGCTGTGGGGGCATTCGTCAAAAATGCAAACAAAAAGAAACCCAGGAGCACCCGGCTCCTGGGTTTTGGGATTCTTATTCCGCTGCGATGGAAGCGATGACCTCACCCAGCAGATTTGCCGGGAGCGGCTCATAGCGCAGGAATTCCATCGTGAAGCTGCCGACACCGCGGGTCACCTGACGCAGGTACAATGCAAAGTCATGCATCTCGCGGGCAGGTACCTCCGCCGTGATCGTCGTTGTGCCCTTGTCTGCCGGCTCCATGCCCAGCACACGGCCGCGGCGCTTGTTCAGCTCGCCCATAATATCGCCGGTATTGTCATCAGGTGCCGTGACAACCAGCGTTTCGATCGGTTCAAGCATGACCGGATCTGCGGCACGCATGCCTTCCTTGTAGGCGATGGATGCAGCCATCTTGAATGCCATTTCGGAGGAATCGACCGGATGATACGAACCGTCAAGCAGTACTGCCTTCAGGCCGACAACCGGGCAGCCTGCCAGCACGCCCTTCTTGACGCAGTCCTGCAAGCCCTTCTCAACGGCCGGGAAGTAGTTCTTCGGAACCGCACCGCCGAATACCTTCTCCTCAAAGACAAGGTCATCACTGACACACGGCTCGAATGCGATCTTGACATGGCCGTACTGACCGTGACCGCCCGACTGCTTCTTGTGCTTGCCTTCGGCTTCGACCTTCTTGCGGATCGTCTCGCGGTATGCCACCTGCGGAACGCTCAGCGTCACCTCTGCGCCGAATTTCGCAGAGAGCTTGGAAACGGCAATTTCGAGATGCTGGTCGCCCAGGCCGCTCAGGATCATTTCCTTGGTGTTCGGATCCTGCGTATACGACAGGGTCATGTCCTCCTCGGTCAGACGCTGCATGCCGGCGGAGACCTTTGCCTCCTCGCCCTGGTTCTTCGCACGGACTGCCATTGCATAGCACGGATGCGGGAACGGGGGCATGCCGACTGCGGCCACGCGCTCCGGCGCACACAGGGTATCGCCCGTCAGCGCACCGATCTTGACAGCCGCTACAATGTCGCCTGCCTCGGCGGTCCTGACCTCGGTCTGCTTCTTGCCAAGCAGCGTGTACAGCTTGCCGATCTTCTCCTCGGCACCGGTGCGGGAATTCACGACCTGTGCATCGGCAGACAGCTTGCCGGAAAGTACCTTGATATAGCTCATCTTGCCGACAAACGGATCGGCAACGGTCTTGCAGACGAGT
>CAMNDR010000136.1 GCA_946535685.1 uncultured Clostridia bacterium
CCTTGAAGCGCTCCTTGTGATCCACGCCGAAGCGCTGCTCCTCGTCGATGATGGCAAGGCCGAGCGCATGGAATTTCACATCCTTCTGCACGATCCGGTGCGTGCCGATGATGATGTCGATCTTGCCCTTTTCCAGATCTTCGAGGATCTTCTTCTGCTCCTTCGCCGTGCGGAAGCGGGAGAGCATCTCAATGCGCACGGGCATGCGGTCAAAGCGCTGCAGCGCCGTGCGGTAATGCTGCATCGCCAGCACCGTCGTCGGTGCTAAAATGGCACACTGCCGGTCGGACAGCACACACTTCATCGCCGCACGGAAGGCCACCTCCGTCTTGCCGAAGCCCACATCACCGCACAGCAGACGATCCATCGGGCGGGCGCGCATCATGTCGCTCTTGATCTCGTCGATGCTCTGGAGCTGGTCGTCCGTTTCTGCATAGGGGAAGCGCTCCTCAAATTCCCGCTGCAGCGCATCATCCGGATAAAAGGCATAGCCCTCGCTCTTTTCCCGCTTCGCATAGAGCTTCATGAGCTGATCCGCCATGTCCTTCACCGCCTTGCGGACATTGGAGCAGGTCTTCTGCCACTGCGGCGAGGAAAGGCGGTTGAGCTTCACATGCGTCTCGTCCGCCGCACCCATGTAGCGGGTCACCATGTCAAGCTGCGTGACCGGGACATAGAGCTTTTCCGTGCCTGCATACTGGATGGTGATGTAGTCCTTGGTGATGCCCTCCATTTCCAGCTTGTGGATGCCGAGAAACCGCCCGACACCGTGCAGCGCATGCACCACAAGATCCCCTTCATGCAGATCGGACAGGCTTTGCAGCTCCATGCCCGCCTTGTGCTTGAGCTTGCGCTTGCGGGCAGCATGCATCCGGGTCTGGACGATGAGGGCGGTCTTGTTCTCCGGATAGGAGAAGCCGCCGCTGATCTGCCGTGCCGTGATGAGCACCGCCCCCGGCGGACAGAGATCATCCTCCTGTGCGATCGCACAGCGGATGCCGCTCTCCTGCAGATCCTTTGCAAGGATCGGCAGCGTCTTTTCACTGCCCACCGCCAGAATGATGCGGTAATGATCCCGGATATAGTCCTGCAGATCCTCTAAAAGCTGCCGGATCTCGCCGCCCCAGGTCGCATTCTGCAGCGCTTCCATGCTGATGATGCGCTTGAACGGGATGCGCTCGCTGCCCTGCAAAAACTGGCTGACATAGATGCAGGTGCGGCGCTCCAGCCGTTCCTGCAGCCCGGCATAATCGAGCACACCGCCGTCAAGCCCCTTGCAGAGCGTGCCGTCCTCAAAGAGCATCGTCAGATCCTCCCGGAGCTGCGCCGTGACTGCCTGGCTCTGGCGGTGGATGTCGGACGGCTCGGACAGCAGAATCTCGCCGTCTGTGTAATCCGTCAGATAGGCGGGCGTGTAGAGCAGCGTGTAGTATTTGTCCGCATTCATGAGGGAAAGCCCCGCATCGAGCCGGTCGATGTCATGCTGCAGCTTTTCCCGCACCGCGGCGGCATGTTTTCCACGGAGCTTCTTGGAAAATGCCGTGATGCGCTCCGTCAGATCCGCCGGATCGAACAAAATCTCGGATGCCGGCGAGACCGTGATGCGCGCCGCAGGCTCCGTGCGCCGCTGCGTATCCGGATCGAAATAGCCGAGCGTGTCGATCTCATCGCCCCAGAGCTCCATGCGGACAGGCGCTGTCTCCTGCGCCGGGAAAATGTCCACGATCGAGCCCCGGACAGCGAACTGTCCCTTGCCTTCAACGGTCTCCGCCCGGACATAGCCGCTCTGCACAAGCTGCACCGTCAGGGCTTTCAGATCGACCGTGCCGCCCTGTTCGAGCGTGATGAAGGAGCGCTCGAGCACCTCCGGCGGAAGCGTCGGCTGCATCACAGCCTCGGCAGATGCCGCCGCAATGCGGATCTCGCCCCGCTGCAGCGCCGCCAGCACCCGGATGCGCTCGTGCTCATATTCGGCAGAACGGCTCTCCGCAGAGATGAACGTCAGCTCCCGTGACGGGAAATGCAGCGCAGCCGTCGTCCCCGCCATCGCATTGATATCGGAGACGAGCTTGATCGCCTCGGCTTCGGTGCCGGTGATGAAAAGAAGCGGCGGCACATCCCGCCCGGACAGCGTCAGCGCAAGCTGCGCCTTGTGGACAAGCGAAAGCCCCGTCACACACAGCGGCACGGCGCCCGTTTCAATGGCGCCCGTGATGCGCCGGTAATCCGGCAGCTCGGAAAAGGTTTCGGTAAAAAATTGCATAATGTCCCCCTTTCAAGGCAAAGGCTACCGGTCACGAATTATACTGGTTCATGGCCTCGGTCGTCTTGCCGCTGACCATGAGGCGCAGGCAGGCGGCAGCATGCTTCGCTGCTTCCTGCATGGCTTCCTGTTCCTCCGGGCGGAATTTGCTGAGCACCCAGTCGGCAAGATCCATTTCCTTCCGGGGCTTGGCACCGACACCGAGCTTGATGCGGGCGAACTCGTCCGAGCCGGTCAGCTCGATGATGCTCTTGATGCCGTTGTGGCCGCCGGCAGAGCCCTTTCTCCGGATGCGCAGCTTGCCGGGGGCGAGGGAAATATCATCGAACAGCACGATCACATGGTCAATGCCGATCTTATAGAACTGCATCGCCTGCACGACCGCCTCGCCGGAGTTGTTCATATAGGTCTGCGGTTTGAGCAGCAGACAGCGCTGGCCTGCGAGCGTGACATCGCCGGTATAGCCCTTGAACCGGAGCCGGTCGATCTTCACATGCTCCTCCTGCGCCAGATGGTCAATGGCGATAAATCCCGCATTATGGCGGGTATTCTCATACTGCAGCCCCGGATTGCCGAGCCCTGCGATGAGCCATTCCGGCTTTCCCGTTCTGGCAGCGTTCTCCCGTTCGAGCTGCGCAAAAATATCCATGATGCCCATAGTGTACCCCTTTCTCTGCATAGCGAATCCGGACGGTACACTTTTTGCGCACCGCCTTTCTTTTTCCATATCCTTATTATAGCACATCCCATCCAAAAAAGCAACCCTACAAGCAAGCACTGTACAGTCTATGCGTGCGTGCTTGGGGCACCGGGTAAAAATATCTGAAAACCCCTTGCCATATTGTCAGAAATCTGGTATAATAAATAGAGTATGCAAATCACGCACCCAAAGGAGGTGAACCGATCATGACAGCGGACCCGTGCGGGCGATGTATCCATATTCTGACCGGGCGGCGCACCGCAGACTGTCCCGGCAATTGAAAGGGCGGTAACGTTATGATCCATTTTTACCAGACGCAGGACAATAGTGTCCGGGAGACCACACAGCCGGAGCCTGGCTGCTGGATCTCCGTGGTCGATCCCACTGCACAGGAGGTGCAGAACCTGATCGAGGAATACGGCCTGGACAGCGGCTTTGTGCGCTCCTCGCTCGATGAGGAGGAGAGCTCCCGTATCGAGCGTGAGGATGACCAGACGCTCATCATCGTCGATACAGCCGTATCCGAGATCCAGACCGAGGAGACCATCCTCTTTTTCACCGTGCCGCTTGGCATCATCATCACCGATGACTATGTGTTCACCATCTCGCTGCGGGACAACCGTGTGCTGCACGATATGGCCGAGGGCGTGATCCGGGGCGTGCAGACGTGGATGAAGACCCGCTTCGTGATGCAGCTTCTCCTGCGCATCACGGCGGTCTATCTGCAGGACTTAAAGCAGATCGACAAGACCAGCCAGGTCATGGAGCTGAAACTCAGCGGCGCCATGAAGAACCAGGAGCTCATCCAGATGCTCGAGCTCGAAAAATCCCTCGTGTACTTCTCCACTTCCCTCAAAGCCAATGAAGTCACCATCGAAAAGCTCCTCCGGGGGCGCACGATCAAGCTCTATGAGGAGGATCAGGATCTCCTCGAAGATGTCCTGATCGAGGTGCGGCAGGCCATCGAGATGAGCAATATCTATTCCGGCATCATCTCCAGCATGGTCGAAGCCTTCGGCTCGGTGATCTCCAACAACCTGAACTTCGTCATGTGGCGGCTCACCGTCGTGACCATCATCATGTCCATTCCGACGATGGTGTTCAGCTTCTACGGCATGAATACGCCGGATCTGCCGTTCCCGACCACACCCTTTGCCCTGCTCGTTTCCATCGTGCCGACGATCATCTGTGCGGTGGTCATGCTGAAGAACAGCAAGTATAAATAAGGCACAGATTTTCCGCACGGAAATCAATGCTGCTGTTTGTGCAATATGCACAATGACAAGCACTGTACAGACTATAAGTGAGTGAGTGAGTGCTTGCGGTCGCTCCGCACGGATTTTGCAGTATCGCTGCGCAGGTTTTGTGGGCTGATTGCTTATCAGCGGGTTAAGGGGGCGCAGCCCCCTTAAAAAACTCCCTCCCCCGCTTGCGGGGATTGGGCAGCGTCGCTGCTGTTTGTGCAATATACACAATGACAAGCACTGTACAGACTATGATTGAGTGAGTGAGTGCTTGCTGCGGATTGGCGGTGAAAAACGAATAGACTGCACCGT
>CAMNDR010000137.1 GCA_946535685.1 uncultured Clostridia bacterium
CCGGAATGACCGCTGGCAGCTCCTGTGCTTTTCCAAAAGCCCTGCCGCCGGCGATCCGATCGTGGTGCCGGACGACAGACCGCTGTTCACCACACAGTTGGAAAACTATCAGTCACCCGAGGGCTACCGCGGCATCACGCTCATTTCCGGCAGCACCACGCAGGACATCAACGTCATGGAGATCGAAAAGGATACCGGCCTGCCGCTGTACCTGTTCGTTGCCGGTGAGTCCGACATCATGAACAGCCAGGGCGAGGTCACGGATGCTTCCCAGTATATCACCAAGGTCACGATCTACCATGCGGACACGCAGGAGGCGGCGGTCAACAAGCTGCTGAAGGACAGCTATGAGATCATCAACACCAACCTGACCCCCCACAACGGGTGTACGCTCCTTGGCTACCAGCTCGGAAGCAGAGCCGGTGCGCTGACCGATCTGCGTGTATCCGGCAGCGGCATGTACACGATCACATACGGTGATGCCCAGTACGGCAGAGCCGATGAGCTCGGGAAGGGCGTTGCGACGCAGACACCCTACGGCATGTCTCTCTACACGACCGCAAGCGCCTCAGCCGGTACGCCCATCGTCAAGATCAGTGTCGAGGACAAGCGCCTTCCGCTCGGAAGCGGCGCAGAACCTGCGTGTCTGTTCACGGGCGGTCAGGCTGTGGACTTCTCCCACGACTGGAACGAAAATTCCGGCTTTGAATTTCTGGACTGGAAGACGTATTATTATGAGGAGCACTTGCCATGGACAAGTAAAAATAAGGAATACGACATGGCGATGCAGGATGACCCGGTATACGGTCTCTACATCTACTTCTGGCCGGAGACACAGTTCAAGGCGCAGGATGAGAACGGGAATGCCAACCCCGAGTATGTCGGCGGCTTCTCCTACTTCATGGCATCCGACAAGGACAAAAGCGGCAACTACGGCACCGGTTCGCAGTTCATGCAGACCTTTGCCAGGGAGAACGGCTATGAGCTCGTGATGAAGGACGGCGCACCTGCGAAGATCATGTCCGCATCCGCCGGTGAGATGAAGCCGGTCTACAACTGGACGGACACCGAGGGCGGTGCTGTTGTGGATAAGTGGACCTACGACGTGTATCATACCTTTTATAAAGGCGTGATCATGAACGAGAGCGACGGTGCGATCGGCAATGCAGGCATGCTCACCCCCCTTGATGATCTGGATAAGGAAGCGGATAAATATACCTGGCACACGGAGACCTACTTCGGCGTCTCCTACACCTACAACCCCTACCGGGCGATCACAGGTGTTGCGGGCTTTATCGCGCCCTATACCGAGATGTCGTCCGCTTTGGGCAATACGGGACTTCCCACCCCTGCCAGGAGCTTTATCTCCTGCACGACCAATATCCAGGGCTTCCCGCTTTCTGCTCCGGGTGTCTGCATGGGCTACACGGGCTATACCAGAGGCAACACCATGTATCTCAACAAGTCCGCCAAGCAGAGATCGGATCTCGAATGGATGGGCGGCAAGGAGACGGAGGTGCGTACGCACTATCTGCTCCAGAGTGGTCCGGCAGCGGGGATCCTCCCGCTCCTGCGCGATGACCTGATGTTCGTCACGAATGCGAACCCCGGCAGCTATGCCGACTATGTCCCGATCTGTGACCTGCGTTCCCAGGGCGACTATGACCATCCGCTCAATTTTGCACTGGATACGACGAACCTCGGCTCGGAGTACCTCTACATCTATTTGAAGAAGAACGCCGGCGGCAGAGAGAACACTGCGGCAAGAGAACAGCAGGAGGCAGAGATCGCTGCACAGAATGCGAAAAACGGCGAGAATGGCAGCTCTGTGCCGTATCTCTACATCAAGGAGGACAACGGCCCGCACAACGAATACCAGAAGAAGGAATTTGTAGCAGGCGTGTTCTGCGGCGTGGGCAAGAACCCGGAGGCGGCGATCGCAAGTCTCTATGCCAATGCTTCAAAAAACTGGGCTGCGATTGCGGCGGCACACCCGGACATCTCTGCGACGCCGCTTATCACGGAGTTTGACGAGATCCTCCCGATCGACCTGACGGATACGAACCCGTGGTACAATCTGCATTGTAACGATACGAGCGTTTCCCTGAAGGATGACGAGTGGGCACGCGGCAATGAAAACGCCGAGCGCCGCTGGGGACATGAGCGCATCGGCATCACCGCATTGGGCAAGGTCACCTTCGAGGATGCTGCCGATGAGCATGAGTACTCAAACGGCTGTGCCTATATCGGTGTCGTACGTAGCGCATACGACGGCTCGGTCAACAAATGTGTGTATGCGGTCATGAAGTATTACAAGGACGGCGAGGGAGGCGCACCGACCTCACTGAACGTCGGCGGCACAGACTGCACGCTTGCAGGCGGCCCTGTCCAGTCAGCGGAGGGGCAGTATTACCTCTACTATTCCACCAACGCCGGCACGGCATCCTTCTGTGCGCCGGTCACGGAGATCGACGTGAGCGCGGAACAGTTCATCAACGGCTATAACTCGTGCTATTCCTGCCGTGAATCCGACCGCGTGGACTTCAAGCTCCCGGCATACTCCAACCTGCGGATGCGCACGGATGAGCAGTATTACATCCATACCAAGTACAACATGTCCGATCTGCCGTACATCGAGGCGATCTGCGTAGGTGTCGGCAACAACAAGAAGGAGGCGTACGCCGACCTCATCAGCACGACACAGGCAAGCGGCGCTACCGATGTCAACTGCTGCTACAATTCCTATTCCGATAAGTGGGTCGCCATCGGCTACCGCCGCACGAACAGCGCGGCAAGTGCGGTCCGGGACATCTTCCTGTATGTCGGGAATGATCCGGTGAACCTATTCGTCGCCGAGAACGCTTATATGCTCAAGGGCAGCATGCTCCAGCCATACAGTGTGAAGGAGAGCAAACGCGATGAGAACGGTGAGCTTGTAAAGAAAGGCAACAAGGTCGTGACAGAGACGATCACCGGGCCGCAGTATCAGGTGCTCAAGCGTGCGGTCGTCACGAACGGCAAGGTATCCTATGTGCCGCAGCCGCTCAACGAGGGCACCGGTGCTGTGCCGATCTATCTGTACTATACCACCGCCAAGACCGCGTTCTACTACGATCAGGCGAACAAAAACAGTCTGATCGAGCCGATCCGGAATTTTGCGTTCACCTACGGCGATACCTCACCGAAGTACGCATCCGCACAGCAGCTCGCGGATGTCTACAGCAAGACCGTATACGGCCAGGCCATTTTCGATCCCGATTCTTACGCGAACATGCACTGGGAGAATGTGCTGGCGATCGACACGGCTTCTGCCAAGGAATACCAGATCAACGGCGGGAACGGCTTCCCGATCAGCCTGAGCTACCGGGCATTCCCGGAGATCGGCAATACCACATGGCATACGACCGGCGACAAGTGGGTACGGATGTTCGTGGACAGAGGCTCCTCTGCCGGCGACGGCTGTACGCACCGCGAGGGGTGTGAGCTCTCCGATGAGGGGTACTACGCTGCTGCTTCCCGGTACGGTGTGCTGCAACAGAAAGCAAGCTGATCCCAAAAGAAATACTCTGCGCCTCGCAGCGCAGAGTATTTCGTTTTTGATAGAGAAGATAAACGGAAGGCTGGATCGCCTTGCTTCGCCTGACCTGTTACTCCGCAGAGCTCTCTTCAAACAGATCATCGGTGTTGAACACGTTGTGGGAAAGCGCAGAGTAGGTTATGCTTTTTACGGTAAGACCGTCAGTCGCTTCGGGATCGTTGTAATCTGTTCCCTCGGAGAGCGGTTCGTTGAAAGATACGATGTATTCATAGAGATCTCTGTCAAAAGTGAATTCTCCCTCCGTATCTGCGACCCACCAGCCGTTCAGTTCAAAGCCTGCATCCGCAAGCTCGCTGACCGTGCAGCCGATGTATTGATCGAGCGCATCCTGTGTCGGCATCCCGTCCTTCAGATCATCCACTCTTGCGATCTCCAGATCCTTTACCAGATCAAGCTCGTTCTGCATATAGTCATCATCAAAAACATCGAGCTCAAAGAGCGCCTGTGTCACCGCAGCAGGCATATTGGCGATAAAACGGGAACAGATATCCTCATTTTCAATGATACAGATAAACTGGTTCCCGGACGAACCCACATTCGGCTCGTCACCCGAGACTGCAAATACATCGGCCATCGTTTTGAGAACAGTACCGTTGTATTCCAGATCCCCCTGGTAGGTCACGGGGATCAGTCTCTCGTTCTCCTCCCAGTATGCAGCACCAAAAGCATCCTCATCCACTTCGGTTGTGACCTCTGTGACAGCAGCAGTGGTCCCTGCCGCTCCTGACGGATCCGTTTCTGCGGTTTGACTGCACCCTGTCAAAAGAAGGACAGATGCTGCTATCATCACGATCATTGCTTTTTTCATGGTATTCCTCCTGTTATTTTATTAGGGCGTGTTGACACCAAGCCTAAGGCAACACCGCACAAAGCCCGCCTGGCGGCTTGGCGGCACATCTGCTTGCAT
>CAMNDR010000138.1 GCA_946535685.1 uncultured Clostridia bacterium
TAGAGCTTTTTGCCGTCCCCCTTCACGGCGGAATACATCGGCGGGAGCTGCATCACATCGCCCGTCATGCCGGAGAGCTGAGCGGTGACCTGCTCTGCCGTAATGCCTGAAAATGCGTGTGTTTCGAGAATATTGCCCGTGCAGTCGAGCGTATCGCTCACCTGTCCGAGCCGAAAGCCTGCCTCATAGGCCTTGGTATCATCCGGCAGAATGCCGCATGCCTTTGTCGCATAGCCCACGAACACCGGCAGCACGCCGGTCGCCATCGGGTCGAGCGTTCCGGCATGGCCAAGGCGCTTCATGTGCAAAATCCCCCGCAGCTTGCCGATCACATCAAACGATGTCCAGCCCTGCGGCTTGTCGATCAGCAGAACGCCGTTCATAATGCAGGCTCCACGGCAGCGAGCAGCCGCTCACGCACCTCGTCCCGGGTGCAGTTCGTCATCATGCAGCCGGCTGCCTTGACATGGCCGCCGCCGCCGAGCTTCCTGCAGATCTCCGAGACATTCACGTCCTTCGCCGAGCGCATGGAGATCTTGTAGACCCCCGGCTCCGGCTCACGGACGGTCAGGCCGACCTCCACGCCCTCCGGCTGCATGCCGAGCGAGGAAATGCCCTCCATATCCTTCACATCCACGCCGCTTTCTGCGCAGACATCCTGTGTCGCCCAGATCAGCGTGACCTTATCATTGCAGTGGTACTCCATCCGGGACAGCATGACCATCTCCGCATGCAGCGCCGCACGGCTCTTGACCGTGAACATTGCCCGGTTGATGAGGTCATAGCGGATGTCCGGGAACTCCCGCATGATCTCCGCCGTGAAAAAATGCGTATCCGGCGTGGTGCAGGAGAATTTGAAGCATCCGGTATCCGTTGCCATGCCCGTGTACAGGCACATGGCGATCTGCTTCGTGAACGGAATGCCCATTGCACGGTAGATCTTATACAGCACCTCACAGGCGGCAGAAGCCTCCGGCTCCACCAGCACCTGACCGGCATACATTAAATTGGAAACATGATGATCGACACAGAGATCGACCCTGCCCGCATAGGCCGGTTCAAGACTGCCGAAGAGCTTTTCATCCGAGACATCGACGGAGATCACGCATTTCGGGGGAAAGTCCTCCTCCGGCTCCTCCGGGAGCAGAAAGTGGAAGCGCTCCGGGATCGGATCGGCGCACAGCACCTTCGAGCGCTTCCCCAGCAGCCGCAGCACGGCCTGGAGCGAATAGCCGGAGCCGATGCAGTCGCCGTCCGGGGAGCGGTGGATCAGGATGTGTGCATCCTCGCAGCCGCGCAGGAATGCAGCCGCTTCCTCAATCGAGATCTGTTTCATCTTCTTCCTCCGTATCCGGTGCAAATGTCATCCCTTCGAGCTTTTTGGTCACCTCGGCGCCTCTTGCGATGGAGTCGTCGGCGATGAAGTGCAGCTCCGGGCTCTTGCGCATTTTCAGGCGTGCAAACAGCTCCCGCCGGATGAATCCCGCAGCGCTGCGCAGTCCCTTGACGGATTCCTTTGCATCGTCCATTCCGAGCAGGCTCGAAACAAAGACCTTGCAGTGGGAACCGTCGCCGGCAAGCTCCACTCTCACGATCGTCAGCATCCCGCTGACTCTGGGATCCTTGACCATGCGGAAAATATCGGTCAGTTCTCTGTGAATATCCTCTGCCATGCGGTCGTTTTTAAAGCTCGGCATGCTCAGCTCTCCTTCTTTTCCTTCTTTGCTCTGGGCTCCTTCGCCTTGGTCTCCTTCTTAGCCTTTGTCTCTTTTTTGGGTGCAGCTTCCTTTTTCGGCTTGGTCTCTTTCTTCGTTTCCTTCTTTTCCGCCGGCGCCTCTGCATCCGTCATCTGATATTCCTGATAATCCTGGCTCTTTTCAAAGAACTGCTCATCGGTCATCGCCTGATCCAGCTCTTTGGTATTCTCGTCATAGGAGATCAGTTCCTCCGCCGGGATCGGTGTCTTGACACCGGCGAGCTCATCTTCTTCGGGCGTTTCGATCGCCGGGCACTGCCCGAGCAGGATCCGCTTGACGGATTCAAAGAAGAAGATATCGACCGGCCCGAACTGATCCCATGCCAGCGCTTCGTCACAGTACTGCAGCATGTCTTCCGTGCTCATTCTGGTATATTCCATGTCTGTTCAGTCCTTTCTTTATAAAATCATCGTTCCGGGGCGCTGCCCCGTACCCCGCCCGCTTTGTAGCACAAAGCGGGGGAAAAGCAGCTTTTTATTCTCTCATCAGCGGGGGCTCCCCCGCTTATTCGGGTTGGTATTCCTCCATGATATAGGCCTCGAAGATATCGCCGGTCTTGATGTCGGCGAACTTCTCAAGCGAGATGCCGCACTCGTAGCCGGAAGCCACTTCCTTGACCGCATCCTTGAAACGCTGCAGGCCTGCGATATGGTCATCCGCAATGATGATGCCGTCACGGACAACACGGATCTGGCTCTTGTTGGTCAGCTTGCCCTCGAGGACATAGGAACCGGCAACTGTGCCGACACTCGAGATCTTGTAGATCTCACGCACCTCAGCCTTGCCGAGCATGACTTCACGGAACTTCGGCGCCAGCATGCCCTTCATGGCCGTGCTGATCTCCTCGATCGCATCATAAATGATGCGGTACAGGCGGATATCCACGCCGTCACGGGCAGCACTTTCTGCTGCGCCGTTGTCCGGACGCACATTGAAGCCGACGATGATCGCATTGGATGCGTTGGCGAGCATAACGTCGCTCTCCTTGACCGCACCGACTGCGGAATGGATGACACGCACCCGCACCTCGTCATTGGACAGCTTTTCGAGCGATGCCTTGACAGCCTCAGCCGAGCCCTGCACGTCTGCCTTGACGATGATCGGCAGCTCCTTGGTCTCGCCCTCTGCGATCTGGCTGAACAGATTGTCGAGCGTGAGCTTGGTGGAAGTGCTCTGGAACATGGCTTCCTTCTGCTCATGCTTTCTCTGCTCCACGAGGGTTCTTGCCAGACGCTCATCCTCGACTGCATCGAAGGTGTCGCCGGCGCTCGGCACTTCGTCCAGACCGGTGATCTCGACCGGCACGGACGGGCCTGCTTCCTTCACGGGCTTGCCCTTGTAGTTGGTCATGACACGCACCTTGCCGACCGTTGTGCCTGCAATGATGATGTCGCCGGTATGGAGTGTGCCCTTCTGCACGAGGAGCGTTGCGATCGGGCCTCTGCCCTTGTCGAGGCGTGCCTCGATGACCGTGCCCTTGGCCAGTCTGTCGGGGTTCGCCGTCAGCTCCTTGACCTCGGCCACGAGCAGAATGTTTTCGAGCAGATCATCAATGCCCATGCCGGTCTTGGCGGATACCGGGATGCAGATGGTATCGCCGCCCCACTCCTCGCAGACAAGGCCGTATTCGGTGAGCTGCTGGAGGACTCTGTCGGGGTTGGCGGCTTCCTTATCCATCTTGTTGATGGCAACGATCACGGAAACGCCCGCTGCCTTCGCATGGTTGATGGACTCGACCGTCTGCGGCATGATGCCGTCATCGGCAGCGACAACGAGGATCGCAATATCGGTGATGTTCGCACCTCTTGCACGCATGGAGGTAAATGCCTCATGGCCGGGCGTATCCAGGAAGGTGATGATCTGGTCATTGTGCTTGACCTGGTAAGCGCCGATGTGCTGGGTGATGCCGCCCGCTTCGGATGCGGTGACATTCGCATGGCGGATGCGGTCGAGGATCGAGGTCTTGCCGTGGTCAACGTGACCCATGACCACAACGACCGGCGGACGGGGCTGCTGGTTCTCATCGTCGTGCTCCTCGGATTCGATGAGGCGCTCCTCGATGGTCACAACGACCTCCTTCTCCACCTTTGCGCCCAGCTCTTCAGCCACGAGCGATGCGGTATCGAAGTCGATCTCCTCGTTGATGGTCGCCATCACGCCCAGACCCATGAGCTTGCCAATGACCTTGGAAGCGGTCACCTTCAGGCGGGTCGCCAGCTCGGAAACGGTGATCATATCCGGGATCTTGACCTTGAGCTGCTGCTTTCTTGCACGCTCCAGCTCCAGACGGGACAGGCGCTGTGCCTCGGTCTCCTGCTTGCGGCCGCCCTGCTTGCCCTTGCCGCGCTGTGCGGACTTCTGGTTGATCTTCTGCTTCTTGGTGGAAGCATTATCACGGCGCTTGTCGGTGCCGGCGATCTGCTCATAGCGCTCGTTGTACTTGTCGAGCTCCACATAGCTGCCTCTGGTATCCACCGTGCGGCGCTGCTCCGGCGTTTCGGTCTTGCCTTCGCCGATCACACCGCCAAGACGGGTCTTTTCGCCGTGTACCTGGGGCTTTGCCTTCTTCTTTTCTTCCTTGCGCTTCTTCGGCTGCTCTGCGGGCTTTTCAGCCTTCACGGGCTCTGCCTTCTTCGGCTGCTCTGCGGGCTTCTCGGCCTTCACGGGCTCTGCCTTCTTCGGCTGCTCTGCGGGCTTTTCG
>CAMNDR010000139.1 GCA_946535685.1 uncultured Clostridia bacterium
CCGCTCGTTGCGGTGCTGGTCGTGCTGGTGACACTTGCCGGCAGCATTCCGGCGATCCGTATGCTTCTGCGGCTTAGTCCTGCGGAAGTCCTGCACGGCGGTCACTAAGGAGGTTGTGCTGTGAAAAAGAGAAGTATGTATTTCCGGATGATTACTGCATCCCTGCTTCGCCGTCGTTCCAGGATGCTCGTAGCATTGCTGTCCATTGCAATCGGTGCAACAGTGCTGTCCGGACTTGTGACGATCTATTATGACGTACCCCGTCAGATGGGGGCACAGTTCCGGAATTACGGTGCCAATATGATCCTGACCGGCAGTGACGGGCGCTTCACGGCATCGGATATGGAGCGCAGCCTCAAAGAAATTCCGATGGAAGAGCTGGTCGGCGCAGCGCCCTACCGTTACGAAAATGTGCGCATACATGAGCAGCCGGTCGTCGGCGCTGCTACGGATATGACAGGTGCAAAGGCGGCAAGCCCGTTCTGGCGTGTAGAAGGGGAGTGGCCTGCTTCTGATGGCCAGATCATGGTCGGCGCCAATGTGGCAGAGTCCTTCCGGCTGAAAACCGGTGATCTTCTGACTGTAAGCTACACGCCGGAGGAGCATGTTGAGACTGACAATACCATTGACCTGACGATCACCGGTATACTCGATACCGGCGGTTCCGAGGAGGATTTTGTCTATCTGACACTGGCAGATATGGAGAAGCTGACCGGTGAAGTCAGCGCCTTTGATGTTGCGGAACTGAGTGTTTCGGCGCAGTCTGATGTGCTTTCCCGCTATGCTGAGAAGATCGGGGAAGCGGTGCCTGCGGTCGGGGCACATCTTGTCAAGCGCGTGACCGCATCGGAGACCACCGTCCTGTCCAAGCTACAGGCACTTGTGCTGCTTGTGACGATTGTTGTGCTTGCACTGACAATGATCTGTGTGGCAACAACCATGACGGCCGTGGTAGCTGAACGCCGCAAGGAGATTGGATTGCGTAAGGCCATCGGCGCCTCTGACAGGAGCATCATCGGTGAATTCCTGGGTGAAAGTATGCTGCTCGGCTGCATCGGCGGCGTTCTGGGCGCAGGGCTTGGCTATGTCTTTGCCCAGCAGGTCAGCCTGCGGGTATTCAGCAGTGAAATCCGCTTCCAGCTTCTGCTCATCCCGGCCACGATTCTGGTATCCGTTCTGGTGACGGGACTTTCCAGTCTGCTGCCGATCCGCAGTGCGACCGATGTGGATCCGGCACTCGTACTGAAGGGAGAATAATCATGAGTTTATTGGAATTGAAGCATATCTACAAGATCTACGGGGAACTGCACGCTCTCGACGATGTGAGCCTGAAGGTGGAAAAGGGTGAATGGGTCTCGATTATGGGCCCGTCCGGTTCCGGTAAGAGTACCATGATGAACATTATCGGCTGCATGGATAAGCCCACCAAGGGCGAGGTGCTGCTTGACGGTGTGGACATTGCCAAAGAAAGCGCCAGAAACCTGACTGCAATCCGCCGTGACAAGATCGGCCTGATCTTCCAGCAGTTCCATCTGGTGAACTACCTGACAGCCGTCGAAAACGTAATGCTGGCGCAGTATTACCACAGCATGCCGGATGAGAAAGAGGCAATGGAGGCGCTTGACCGTGTCGGTCTTGCAGACAGAGCCAAGCACCTGCCGAGTCAGCTTTCCGGTGGTGAACAGCAGCGTGTGTGCGTGGCAAGGGCGCTTATCAACTACCCGGAGATCATCCTTGCGGATGAGCCGACCGGTAACCTCGATGAGGCAAATGAGGAGATTGTTGTGGACCTGTTCCACAAACTGCACAATGAAGGCACAACGCTGATCGTTGTCACACATGACCCGGAGGTCGCCGAGGTGGCGCAGCGCACGCTTGTACTGCGCAGCGGCAAACTGCATAAGGAAATCGTGAATCAGAACTTTACCGGAAAGATTCATTTTGAGGATATGGATACCTTCCGGAAGGAGGAAACCCAATGAAAAGAAGCATGATTTTCGCAACACTTGCCCTGATGCTCTGCCTGACGGGATGCGGTGAAGCTACCTATAACGACGGCACCTACACCGGACGCAGCGCTGATTATGTCAACGAGGAGGATCCGGAGGCCGGCAATGGCTACGGCGTTGTCACGCTGACGATTTCCGGCGGACAGATCACTGCATGCGACTACAAGACCTACGAGCTCAACGGTTCACTCAAGGATGAGGAATACGGAAAGGAAAACGGCGAGATCAAGAACAGGGACTTCTACAACAAGGCACAGAAAGCCCGTGCTGCGTGTGATAATTATGCGCAGCAGCTTGTTGCCAAGCAGAAGGTCAAGGATGTGGATGCCGTCAGCGGTGCGACGGTGAATTATAACGAGTTCAAAGAAGCCGTAGCCGAGGCGCTCAAGCAGGCACAGCAATGAAGCCCGGACGTCTGATGCTGCATCTGCTGGCGGATGCAGTGGTGCTTGGGGCGGTGCTCGGTTTTCCGTTCCTGTCTGGCAGCCGCCCCGATGCCATATCAGGGGCGACTGCGGTGATTGATGCGCCGTCGGGTGAATTTGTCGTTTTGCTCAACCGGGATGCTCTGACAGAGGATGCCTTCTGGGAGAAGTTCTTTTCCGGACAGGAAGTGGATTTCTGCTTTGAGGACATCACCTGCCAGGTGCCGGGAAATGATGCAGCAGCGCTGGAAATGGCACGTTCCTTCCAGTCGAGGCTCTCGGAGCACCAGATGACAATCCGCCAGGAGGATGCAACGCTGCTGCTCTCCAAGGCGGATCACGGAAAGTTTGAGGTTCTGCTGCTCTCAAAGGAATTCGCAGCACAGAGCCATGCGGAAACGGCGGTTTCTCAAGGCATCATTGCCCTGACCGTCGGGCAGGAGGAATCACCGTGAGAAAATGGAATGCCATTCTGAGCGCAGTCATTCTGGTGCTGTTCCTTGTCCACAGTATTGCCGGCTCGTTTCAGCTTGCCGGAATACTGTCCGGTGGTAAGCAATGGCTTACAATCATGACATGGGGCATGACGATCCTCATTGTCGTTCATGCAGTGCTTGGCTGTATCCTGACGGCAGAAACACTGCGCTCCATCAAAAAGTCCGGTGCTTCCTATTATAAAGAAAATCGCCTGTTCTGGCTGCGTCGGATCAGCGGATTTGCGATCATGTTTCTGATCGGTGCCCACATTGCGGCTTTTCAGGTCAAAGAGACGGCTGGTGCTGTCCGGCTTCCGTATTTTGGGGGATTGCAGCTCACATTGCAGCTTTTGCTGGCGGCTTCTGTGGCGGTGCATGTGCTGACGAACATCAAACCGCTGATGCTTTCGCTCGGAACAGTCAAAGCAAGGCATATTTTCACCGATATTCTGGTCATTCTTTCCGTTTTGCTCGCTGCGGCAGGTGTCGGATTTATCATTTACTTCATCCGTTTCAATGTCCTGTAGGAGGCTACTATGCAAATCAATATCATCGGCGCAGGGCTTGCCGGCCTCTCGGCAGCGATTACGCTTGCCTCGCACGGTCAGGCATGCCGACTGTTTTCCCTTCAGCCGTCTGAGCGTGCCCAGTCTGTACTTGCCGAGGGCGGCATCAACGGGGCTCTGGATACAATGGGAGAAGGGGATACGACAGAGGCGCATTTTGCGGATACCATGCGGGGCGGGTGTTCGCTTGCCGACCCGAATGCGGTGGCAGCGCTCACAAGGCATGCGCCTGAGATGCTCCGCTGGCTGGAGCGGCTTGGGGTTCCCTTCAACCGCACGGATACAGACATTGCCCTGCGGAATTTCGGCGGTCAGAAAAAGAAACGGACAGCCTATGCCAGGAGTTCGACAGGAAAGATCGTCATGAGTGCCCTCATCGACGAAGCGAGGAAGTACGAAGCCGCCGGCAGGATCGAGCGCTTTCTGCATCATGAATTCCTGTGTCTTGGTCGGCAGAGGGAAACCTGCTCCGGAGTGTTCATACGGGATACCTACACCGGCAGTGTACAGGCATATCCCGGTGCAGTGCTTCTCTGCACAGGCGGCATGAATGGCATATTTCCCGGTATGACGACCGGCACCACCCAGAACACCGGCGATGCGGCGGCGGCTGTTTTCGGACAGGGTGTGGTGTTTGGCAATCTCGAAATGCTGCAATATCATCCGACCACCATCGGCATTCCGAGCAAGCGCTGTCTTGTGACAGAGGCGGCACGAGGCGAGGGCGGGCATCTCTATATTGAACGGGCCGGCAGACGCTGGTATTTCATGCAGGAGCTTTTCCCGGAGATGGGCGATCTCAGTCCACGGGATGTGGTTGCACGGACCATGTTTTTTGTCCGGAGACAGGCGGATACCGGCGATCAGATCTATCTTGATCTGACAGCGCTGCCTGCGGAAACCTGGCGTGGAAAGCTCTCGGATCTCCGGCAGGAATTGCTGCATTATCTGTCTGCGGATC
>CAMNDR010000140.1 GCA_946535685.1 uncultured Clostridia bacterium
TTTGTTCATGGTAATTCCTCTTTCCGAGCGTGTGCGCTCTTTAAAGTCTTTACCACTATTATAGCACTTTATCCACTGAATGAGAATACTATCAGTTGTGATATTATATTTTTTACATATTTCTACCTGGCTGCCTTTTCCTTCAAGATACTCCTTCACTGCCGCTATCTTTATTTCTGCAGGATATTTCTTGTTGGTTTGACTGATTTTAATTGATTCTATCCCTTCTGCCTTCGCTCGAATAACAAGTTGGCGGAATCGTTCATATGCTATCCCATATTTCCTTGCGATTGAACGATAACTGCCTTCTCCATTTATGTATTCTTGTACCGCTGACATCCGTTCTTCATCCGTAATTTTATTTCGTCTTGACATTAAAATAACCCCCTTAGAGTTTTCACACTTTTGTTTTTTCGTGTGTCTACTCTAAGGGGATTATATCAATCAGGCTCTCTTTTCTGTTATTCCTCTTCCATCTCCGGAACCTTCCCGACGATCGGCTCCGGATCAATGCACTGCTTGGTATAATAATCCGTAAGCGCTGCCTTGACTGCCTGCTCAGCAAGCACAGAGCAGTGAACCTTGACCGGCGGCAGACCGTCGAGCGCCTCCATGACAGCACTGTTCGTGAGCTGCAGTGCATCTCCGATGCTCTTGCCCTTGATCATCTCAGTCGCCATGGATGATGTCGCCACTGCTGCACCGCAGCCAAAGGTCTTGAACTTGCAGTCGGTGATCGTCTCACCTTCGATCTTCAGATACATTTTCATGATGTCGCCGCACTTTGCATTGCCGACCTCACCGATGCCGTCTGCATCTTCGATTTCGCCGACATTGCGGGGATTGATGAAGTGATCCATCACTTTTTCGCTGTAATTCATTTCATTCGCCCTCCTTGATGAGCTTGGTTTTATTTGCATTCAGATGAATATGTTCCTTCTGCATGGTCTCCCACATCGGAGACATGGAGCGCAGGCGTTCCGTGATCTCCGGAATAACGGAGAGGATGTAGTCGGCGTCCTCCTCCGAGAATTCCTCGCCGAAGCTCAGACGCATGGAACCATGCGCGACCTCATGCGAGAGTCCGAGCGAAAGCAGCACATGCGACGGGTCAAGTGAACCGGATGTGCAGGCCGAGCCGGAGGATGCCATGATGCCGTAATGATCGAGCATCAGCAGGAGACTTTCGCCCTCAATGCCTGCAAACGAAATGTTCACATTGCCGGGAAGCCGCTGTGTCCTGCTGCCATTCAGACGGGTTTCCGGAAGCTGCAGAATACCGTCGATCAGCTTGTCCCGCAGGGGAGTGAGCTTTGCGGTTTTTGCCGGAATATCTGCTGTTGCCAGCTCAATTGCCCTGGCAAGCCCCACAATGCCGGTGACATTTTCCGTGCCGGCACGTTTCCCGGATTCCTGCCCGCCGCCGTGAACCAGATTCGAGAGCGTCACGCCCTTGCGGACATACAGCGCACCGATGCCTTTCGGGGCGTGGAATTTGTGCCCGGAGAGCGACAGAAGGTCAATATTCTGTGCTTTCACGTCAATTTCGACATTTCCGACAGCCTGCACAGCATCCGTGTGGAAGAGTACCTTTTTCTCACGGCAGATCTTTCCGATCTCGGCGATCGGCTGTACGGTGCCGATCTCATTGTTGGCATACATGATCGTCACGAGCGCCGTATCCTCCCGGATAGCATCGGCAACCTGCTGCGGGTCGATCAGACCATCTGCGGAGACCGGCAGATAGGTTACTTCAAAGCCGTGCTTTTCAAGAAATTCGCATGTGTGCAATACGGCATGATGCTCAAACACAGATGTGATGATGTGCTTTTTGCCCTTTGCAGAGAGCTTGTCAGCGATGCCCTTGATCGCCCAGTTGTCTGACTCGGAGCCGCCGGCGGTGAAGAAGATCTCCTTCGGGTCGGCGCCAAGGCATGCAGCAACTCTTGCCCTTGCATCGAGCACGGCGCGTTCGTTTTCACGGCCAATGCGGTAGATCGAGGACGGATTGCCGTAATGCTCCGTAAAATAAGGGAGCATCGCCTGCAGGACTTCTTCAGAAACCGCTGTTGTTGCGGCGTGATCAGCATAGATGATTCTTTTTTCCATGTGGATTCTCCCTTACAGTATGATTACATATAAAGTATACCATATTACTATGTATTAGTCAAGACCTAATTCATACTTTTTCGATGGGTTTAGTTATAGATTGTGTTTATAGCCTATCATAGAATAAGCATAGTTGACAGATAGGCAAAGTAGAGATATAATAATAACAGACACAGACGAGGTCATCTCGATGCTGAATTCAATTTGGAGGTAAGGAATTATGAGTACGACAAAAACATGGACAGAACGCAAATACTGGAACGAGGAGATCGAGACGATGCCCCGTGAGCAGCTCGAGGCTTTCCAGCTCGAACACCTGAAGGAGATCGTCAAGCATGCCTATGAGAATGCTCCCTACTATAAGAGAACCTGGGATGAGGCCGGGCTTTCTCCGGACGATATCCAGAGCCTGGAGGATCTGCAGAAGTTCCCGTTCATCAACAAGATCACCCAGCGTGAAACGCAGGGCGTGGGCAGCTTCCTTGGCGAGCTGGCAGCGGTTCCGGAGGACGATGTGGTCTTTATCTCGACTTCTTCCGGTTCCACCGGTGTTCCGACGATGAGCCCGTTCACCAAGGCTGATTTTGATGCCTTCCAGGATACGGAATCCCGCTGGTTCTGGCAGATCGGCATGCGGCCGAATGACCGCTATGTGCATGCGCTGAACTTCTCGCTGTATGTCGGCGGTCCTGATGTCATCGGTGCGCAGAACCTCGGAGCGCTCTGCATCTGGGGCGGTACACTGCCGTCCGAGCGCCTGCTGTACGTCCTCAAAACCTATCAGCCGACCGTGATCTGGACTTCTCCGTCGTATGCATGGCAGCTCGGCGAGAAGGCAAAGAAGGCCGGCATTGATCCGAAGAATGACCTGTCCATCCGGAAGATCATCGTAGCCGGTGAGCTTGGCGGTTCCATCCCGGCGACCAGAAAGGCGATCGAGGATCTCTGGGGCGCAGAGCTTTATGACTTCTATGGCCTGTCCGACATTTTTGGAGCATGCGCTGCGCACTGCGAATACCACGATGGCCTGCACATCGCTGAGGATCATATCCTTGTTGAGACCGTCGATATCCATACCGGCGAGATCCTTCCGCCCGGCAGCGTCGGCGAGCTTGTCTATACCACCCTGCAGAAGAAGGCACGTCCGCTTATTCGTTTCCGCACCGGCGATATCGGCTATATCGACCAGACACCTTGCAAATGCGGCAGAACCCACGGCAGGATTCATATCAACGGCCGGAAGGACGATATGTTCATCGTTTCCGCGGTCAACGTTTTCCCGTCTGACATCGAGGCTGTTGTTCATGACCTCAGCGGTATCACGGGCGAGTATCTCATCCGCATTTTTGAGGAGAATTACACCTGCCGCTATGCTGTCGAGGTCGAGAAGAACGCTGATAATCCGAAGTCGGATGACGAAGTGGCTGCTGAGCTGTCCGCAGCGCTCAAGGCAAGAATCGGCGTAAAGCCTGCACGGGTAAAGATCCATCCTGACGGCGGTCTGAACACAAGAAGCGAGCACAAGTCCAAGCGCATTATTGATGAGCGCAACCAGGAATATAATATCTGATATGGTACAGAATCAAGAAAGCTATACTGCCAAGCTCTGCGCTTTTGCGAGAGCTTGGCACTCTAATACAGCAAGGCAGAAGATCTTTGATGATTATCTGGCCTATGATCTCATGGGCTGGGAGAGCTATGAAACGGTCAAGGCACAGATCCTTGCAGATTATACAGACGGTACAAGAGACGGCCTGACGCAGTTCCTGAATGATTATTTTGCGCCGATCCCGCTGGCACGGCTGCGGTTCACTGAGAGCCGTCTGCATAAATTTGCGGAATCCGGCAAGGTACAGTATGTGATCTGCGGGGCGGGGGCGGACAGCTTTTCCTTCCGGAATCCGAACCCGGATATTGAGATCTTCGAGGTCGATCACCCGGATACCCAGCGCTATAAGCTGGAACGCATCAGGGAGCTGGAGTGGAATGTCCCGGAAAATGTGCATTTCGTGCCGGTTGATTTCGAGAAGGAAACGATGATCGGAGGCCTGCTCGATGCGGGCTTTTCTACGGAAAAGAAGGCGTTTTTCAGTATTCTTGGCGTGAGCTATTACCTGACGCTGCCTGTTTTCACAAGAACGCTCCGTCAGATCGCTGCGCTCTCCTCTCTCGGAAGCGTGCTGGCATTTGATTTTCCGCTCAAAGGCGGGAATTATCCGCCCCGTGTGGCGGAGCTTGAGCGCATTACGGATATTCTCGGAGAGACGATGCGGGGCGGGTTTACCTACGGGGAGATCTCCCGTGCGCTCTATGCGCTCGGCTTCCAG
>CAMNDR010000141.1 GCA_946535685.1 uncultured Clostridia bacterium
AAACAGCCTGTTCCCGTGCAGGAGGGTATCCATTACTTCATGGGCGGCATTCTGACGGATGCATTGCACCGCACCGGCATGACAGGGCTGTATGCTGCGGGAGAATGCGCCTGCCAGTACCATGGTGCCAACCGCCTTGGCGGCAATTCCATGCTTGGTGCCATCTACGGCGGCAGGTGTGCAGCGGAAACAATGCTGCGGGATGCCTGTCCGCTCATGGAGATGCCGCCTGTGTCGGCAGCGGCATGTTATCAGGATGCGGCATCTCCGGCTCTGATACAGCGCATCAGCGGGATATTGCTCGGAGGACTTGGCATTGTCCGTAATGCTGAAACACTCCAGAAAGCACTTGAAGAACTGAAATCCCTCGCACAGGAACAAACTTGCAACCGGCGGGAGCTTGACCGTCTTGCGCTTGCGGAGGCGATGCTCCGGAGCGCCCTGGAGCGCCGTGAGAGCCGTGGTGCTCATTACCGGGAGGATTATCCGGAGCGGGATGAAGCTCTCCGCCAAACCCTGGCTGCGCAGTGTACAGGCGGCTCTGTTCATCTCTGTTTTCAGCCCATTCCCGAAAGGAGAAGCGATGCAATACCTGTTTGAAATCCTGCGGCGGGAGAGTGCTGGCGCATCCGGCTATGTGCAGGAGATACCGTATGAGACAGCAGATGAAGACGCCACCTGCGCAAGTGCGCTTACGCAGATCAATGCAGTGCTTGAGACACCCGTTCGGTGGGAATGCTCCTGCCTCCAGAAAAAATGCGGTGCCTGTGCAATGGTCATCAACGGAAATCCCATGCTTGCGTGTGATGCGAAGCTTGGTGCCGTTCAGAAAAAGGGACGAATCCGGCTTGAACCGCTGCGGAAATTTCCGGTCATTGCTGATCTGATCGTTGATCGCAGCATTCTGTTTGAGAACCTCCGCACGCTCTCCGTCTGGCTGGAAACGGATGCTGCGGCGGAGGGAAAAAAAGCAGAGCTTGCCTATGAAGCATCCCGCTGTCTGCAATGCGGCTGCTGTCTGGAGATCTGCCCGAATTTCAGTCCGGGAGATACGTTCTTCGGCATGGCATCCTTTGTTCCGGCAGCCCGGCTCATTGCGGAGCTCCCTCCCGAAGATCAGCAGGCACTCCGCCGGGCTTACCGCACCCATATCTACGAAGGCTGCGGAAAATCCCTTGCCTGCCGGGATGTGTGCCCGGCAGGCATCCCGCTTGACCGGCTGCTGCTCCATACCAATGCAGCCTCTGTCTGGAAACGTCGATGAAGCGTGCGGCAGCTTTTCTGCTTGCGGTGATGCTGCTCCTGACGGGCTGCGCAAAGCCTGCTGTGCACTATGATGTCCGGCGTGATCTGGGCATTTACTTCACGAATGCAGACGATGTGATAGCACAGCTCCGTAGTGCTATGCGGCGGCGGAACTGGCAGATTACCATCACCTACCAGTCACACCGTGACAACATGGAGGAGCTCGGCACAATTGTCCGGGAGCTGATGGAATACGCACTTTCAGAGACAGATTCGCCGGAGGAAGGCGATTATCTGCGGCACCAGTACGGCGGTTACGAGATGCAGTATACAAGCCGTTGGGAAGGGGAAACCTGTCACTACGAAATCTGCATCCGTCCGCAGTATTACACGACATCCGAGCAAGAAGCACAGGTGACGGAGACGGTGCATACATTGCTGCAAAGCTTTGGATTCAACAGTACCACGAGCGATTATGAGAAGGTCCGGACGATTTATGACTGGGTTCTGACGCATGTACGCTATGACGAGATTCATGCCAGAAATCCGCAGCATCATCTCAAAACGACCGCTTACGCTGCACTTGTGCAGGGTCAGGCAGTCTGTCAGGGTTATGCCGTTCTGCTATATCGGTTACTGCGGGAATGCGGCATTTCAGCAAGAGTCATCACAGGTACAGCCGGCGAAGCACAGGAATACCACGCCTGGAATATTGTCTGCATCGACGGGCTGTATTATAATCTTGATGCAACGTGGGACAGCGCTTCCGGGGAAAGGACACATTTTTTGCTCCCGGATGCAGCGTTTACAGATCACATACGGGATGCTGCCTATGCAGATGCGGTGTTTACAGAAGCCCATCCGATGGCGGATCGGGCTTATGGAACGGATTGAGAGGAGTATTTGATGAAGAAGATTACAGTTACTGATATCCTGCTGCTGCTGCTGAGCCTGGCGCTCTGCATCGGCATAAAGGTCATTTTCCATGCCTGCGGGCCCAAGGAGGACGGCGGCTTTATGGCGTGTCACTGGGCAGAACAAGCAGTGTTTGCTGCCTCCATCGGCATGGCAGGCGTTTCCTGTATCCGTCTGCTGCTCAGCCGGCGTGAGAAGGCAGGTGCAGCCCTGGCAGTGGCTGTCATGGCAGCAGTCACAGCATTCCTGCCCGGTGTATTCATCCGGCTGTGCATGATGGAGGAAATGCGCTGCCATGCGGTGATGCGGCCGGCGGTGCTGCTGCTCTGTATTGCCGTTGCAGCGGCTGGTGTGACGGATTTTGTACTTTCACGGAAGGATGAGCGACATGAAGCGTAATCTTGCCATCCGCAACCTCAGAGCCCGCTCGCTTCGCACTGCAATTCTCATCACACTCACGGCGCTGCTGTCGCTGACGATTTGCGGGGGTACGTTGCTTGTATCCGGGCTTCAGCGCGGGTTAGACTCACTTGAAGCACGACTCGGCGCAGATATCATGGTTGTGCCCTATGAGGCCAGAACGAGATCCGATCTCGAAACGATTGTCCTGCAAGGCAATCCGGGTTACTTTTACATGGACAGAAGCCGCTATGAAAAGATCGCAGGAACCGAAGGCATTGCTCAGATTTCGGCGCAGTTCTACCTTGCTTCTGCAAGTTCTGGCTGCTGTTCGATCCCGGTGCAGATCATCGGCTTTGATCCGGAGACCGACTTCACCGTGACACCATGGATGAAGCGCAGTTACGAAGGAACACTGCAAAACGGCGACATTGTGGTCGGCAATGATCTGAATGCGTTTCCTGGCGATACCCTGCAATTCTACGGCGTGGAATGCCGCGTTGCCGCCAAGCTCGAAAAGACCGGTACCTATTATGATTCTGCAGTCTTTACGAATGAGGAAACGATCGTATCCCTGATCCAGTCGTCGCTGGACAAGGGCATGAATGATTTTGCAGATACGGATCCGGCAAAGGCTGTCTCCGCCGTGCTCATTAACGTTGCTGATGGCTATTCTCCGGAGGAAGTGATGAACGATATCAACATCCATGTCAAGAAGGTCAAGGCAGTGCAGACCAAGGAAATGATCGCCGGCATCGCCGGCAGTCTACAGGGCACTTCCGATGTCATTGGTCTGCTGATTGCTGCGGTGTGGGTGCTTGGTCTGGTCGTACTGCTGCTCACGTTCTCGATGCAGATGAACGAGCGCAGACGGGAATTTGCCGTGATGCGTGTCATAGGCATGTCCCGCAGGTCGCTTGCCTGGCTTGTGATGCAGGAGGCACTGCTTTCGGGTGCCTGCGGTGCAGTCATCGGAACAGCAGCGGCACTGATCGGAGTGCTCTCTTTCCGCAGCGCTATCGGCGCACAGATCGGGCTGCCGTTTCTTTTGCCGGGAATGGCAGGCACAGCAGGACTTGCAGCGGGAGCTGTGATGGCAGTCATGCTTTCCGGGGCGGCTGCGGCAGCATGCACCGCTTATCGCATCAGCCAGATCGACACGGCCCGCATTCTGAGGGGGGATAACGGATGACTCTGACCGCAAAACAGCTTTCCAAGGAATTTCCGAGAAAATCACGGACATCAAACTGCTTTACAGCGCTTTGCCCGCTCGACTTCACACTTGAACCGGGCAAGCTTACGGTGCTGACCGGACGTTCCGGCTCCGGCAAGAGCACGCTTCTGAATATACTGGCAGGACTGATGCAGCCTACCCAAGGGCAGGTGCTTGCGGACGGTCAGGATCTCTATGCGATGCCGGATACAGCCCTGTCAGAATTCCGGAACCGGCATATCGGTGTGGTTCCGCAAGGACAGACGGCTGTCTACAGTCTGAGTCTGCTGGAAAATATCCTGCTGCCGGTGACACTCTTTCGCAGGCCGTCCGATGCAGAGCAGCAGCGGGCACAACTGCTCCTTACAGAGCTTGGCATTGTAAAATTGGCAGATGTTCCACCTGACGAGCTGTCCGGTGGTGAGATGAAGCGGATGGCGATTGCAAGGGCGCTGCTGCCGCAGCCGGAGATCGTTCTGGCGGATGAACCCACAGCCGATCTCGATGAGGAAAACACTGACATCGTTTTTCGTGCATTGCAGACTGCAGCAAAGAATGGTTCCGCTGTTCTGGCGGTGACACATGAGCAGGGCGCAGAGCGCTATGCTGACAGAGTTTGTACCATGCACAACGGAATACTGGAGGGATA
>CAMNDR010000142.1 GCA_946535685.1 uncultured Clostridia bacterium
TAGGAGGGGCGAGCAGCCCCTCCTGAGTCGGCGCAAGCCGACAAAAAAGAGCATGCAAAGCCCACCGGGGCTTTGCATGCTCATACCATGGGGATCTGTGTCAGCTTGCGGAAGGCATCCACCTCGTAGCAGGGCAGATGCAGCACAAAATCATCCCGCACATCCCGGATCCGGACGCTGTGAACCATCACATACCAGCCCTCGGGGCATTCCTGCACGCCCGCGATGCCGGAAGGCGGATCCTGCCGCGGCCATTCCCGGAAGGTCATGCGCGTTCCCTCGCGGCTGACGCTTTTGATCTCGGCAAGCGGGATCTCCAGCCGCATTTCCGTGTCGGCCAGACACAGCATGCCCTCTGCGATGAAGCACCAGATCTGCGTGCTGCGGACACTCGACTGCTCAATGAACGCCCGTTTCCCTTCCCGGTAGCGGAAGGCAACGGCATCCATCCGCACCGCCTTCTCCGGAATTTCCAGCTCCGTGCGGATCTGCCGCAGCGCCCGCGAAGCACGGTAATCCCGGCTGTGCGCATATTTCCGGGCTTTGCGCTGCCGGATGTGATGCGCCGCAAAGAATATCCCTGCACATGCCATGCTGACGAGCGCCGCTGCAATGCGGGGGATCGTCGGATCCATGACCGTCAGAATGCCGCATACCACAAAGGCCAGCGTACACAGCAGCGCCAGCAGCGGCAAAATCAGCGGAACTCCGGTCGGTTCCGGCTCCGGATCGGCCTGCATGATGGCGGCAGGGCTGAGCGAGGACGGCTGCGGGGCAGCATGCTTCGTGGCGAATACGGCACCGTCCGTCACACGGTTCAGGGGATCGCGCGTGATATTCACGCCGAAGAGGTATTGCATTTGCTTCCCTTCTTTGCTCGTTTCTGAAATGCTGTTCTTGAATACCGGTGAAAAATGCTCCCGCATTTACTGTAAAATGCGGGAGCATCGCTTGCAGTTCTTACGTCAGGGAGCGATTAGCCCAGCTCTGCGAAGTACTTGATGGTGCGAACCATCTGAGAGGTGTAGGAGTTCTCGTTGTCATACCAGGAAACTACCTGAACCTCGTACAGACCGTTACCGATCTCGGAAACCATGGTCTGGGTTGCATCGAACAGGGAACCGAACTTCATGCCGATAACGTCAGAAGAAACGATCGGATCCTCGTTGTAGCCGAAGGACTCGGAAGCAGCAGCCTTCATAGCAGCATTGATGCCTTCCTTGGTTACGTTCTCACCCTTGACAACAGCGGTCAGGATGGTGGTGGAACCAGTCGGAACCGGTACACGCTGAGCGGAGCCGATCAGCTTGCCGTTGAGCTCCGGAATAACCAGGCCGATTGCCTTTGCGGCACCGGTGGAGTTCGGAACGATGTTGGCAGCGCCTGCGCGGGCTCTTCTCATGTCGCCCTTTCTGTGCGGGCCGTCGAGGATCATCTGGTCGCCGGTGTAAGCGTGAATGGTGCTCATGATACCGGACTGGATCGGAGCGTAGTCATTCAGAGCCTTTGCCATCGGAGCCAGGCAGTTGGTGGTGCAGGATGCAGCAGAAATGATGGTGTCATCCTTGGTCAGGGTCTTCTCATTTACAGAGAATACGATGGTCGGCAGATCGTTGCCGGCCGGAGCAGAGATAACGACCTTCTTGGCGCCTGCATCAATGTGAGCCTGTGCCTTTGCCTTGGAGCAGTAGAAGCCGGTGCACTCGAGAACAACGTCAACGCCGATCTCGCCCCACGGCAGCTCAGCTGCGTTAGCCATAGCATAGATCTTCAGGGTCTTGCCGTCAACCGTGATGGTGCCAGCCTCGTCGTCAGCAGATACGGTGTGCAGATTCTCACCGATCTTGCCGCAGTAACCGCCCTGAGCGGTGTCATACTTGAGCAGATTTGCGAGCATGGAGGGCTTGGTCAGATCGTTGATGGCAACAACCTCATAACCCTCTGCGCCGAACATCTGACGGAAAGCCAGACGGCCGATTCTGCCGAAACCATTGATAGCAACTTTTACGGACATTGGAATATACCTCCTAAATTCTTCTGAGATCTCCGCGGTGGACTCATGCCTGAGAAGCCGGATTTTCACCGTCAGCGCAGAGCATGTCCGCAGATTCCCGATAGATTTATTTTACACCTTTTTCAAAGAAAATGCAAGAGGTTTGCCAGAAGAATATCAAATTTTTTGACAGTTGTGTTCAATTTCTGCATTTCGACCAATCAGATCGGGAATGTTATGGTGATTTTGCACAATCCATACAGAAATCTGCGCCGGATGCTTTACCTGTGTCTGTTTTTCGTGTATAATAGGAATACAGGAACCTTCCCGACGAAAAAGGAGGAATCACAATGGATCAGAACGCCATGCGCCTGACAGAGGATCAGGCCATTCAGGATACGGTCATGTCGATCAGCTCACTGATGACGGCAATGGAAACGGATGAGGAGCATGCGGGGGAATACCGGCAGTTTCTCCGGGTGCTCGAGCTGAACAATGCAAGGCTTTACCGGCCGCTGTATGTGCAGCGCATCCTGCAGCGGCGTGAAGACGGCAGATGGCAGCACGGAAGTGTGCGCCTGGGAAATGCCGTGGATGCCGCAGCGCAGGAAGTACGGCGCATTCTGCGGGATGCCGCACAGATCCGCTGTGAGGTGCCGCCGGGTGTGCTGTGGATGGAGAGCGATGCGAATGTGCTGGCGGACATGCTGTATGCGGCTGTTGCGCTGACATGCCCGGACAGCAGCGCAGATCATGAGCTTCTCCTGCGGCTGGAAAAGCGGGAGGAAGACCGGGCAGAGCTGACGGTCATGTCCCGCAGCAAGCCTTCGGAGGCGGAGGTCTGTACGTCTTTCGGAACGCTTGCAGCAGAGCGGCGGCTGGTGGCAGCATTCTGCGAGGAATACGGCTGCACGCAGGTCTTCACGGAATCCGCGCAGGCGCATACGCTCCGGATCAGCCTGCCCCTGAGCGACGGGAAAGGCGGCATGATCCAGCTCCAGAGCGGTGCGGAAGAGCATTCACGGCTTGACGGCAGCGAGCTGCTGCTGGCGCGTCTGCGGTGGCATGCACAGGAACCGGCGGAATCTGTTAGCCAGTGAAACAAAGGAAATGTACCGGAAGCAAGGACAATTGCCCATGCGGGGCGGTCATATCTGTGCTTTCGCTTTACAAAACCCGGAAAATGGTGTATAATGGACAGGCAGACAGCGCAATCGCTGGAAACTACTTGAAATACGGAGGATAAAACTATGGCTGATATGAATATTGTATGCCTGGATCTGGAAGGCGTACTCGTACCGGAGATCTGGATCGCATTCTCGGAGGCAAGCGGCATTCCGGAGCTGCGCAAGACGACCCGTGACGAGCCGGATTACGACAAGCTGATGCAGTACCGTCTGGCGATCCTGAAGGAGCACGGACTGGGCTTGAAGGAAATTCAGGCGACCATTGAGAAGATCGACCCGATGCCGGGTGCAAGGGAATTCCTGGATGCGCTGCGCGAGGTAACACAGGTCATCATTCTGAGCGACACCTTCACCCAGTTTGCACAGCCGCTCATGAAGAAGCTCGGCTGGCCGACGATCTTCTGCAATACCCTTGAGGTTGCGGAGAGCGGTGAGATCACGGGCTACCGGATGCGCTGCGATAAGTCGAAGTACACCACGGTCAAGGCATTGCAGTCGGTTGGCTTTGAGACCATTGCCTCCGGTGACAGCTTCAATGACCTGGGCATGATCCAGGCTTCCAAGGCCGGCTTCCTGTTCCGCAGCACCGAGCAGATCAAGGCCGATCATCCGGAGCTCCCGGCATTCGAGAGCTACGACGATCTGCTGGCAGCGATCAAGGCAGCGCTGTGAACAAAGTGACCCTATAAAATTGCAGCACCCTGCACAAAAGCGTGTGGGGTGCTATTTTTATATTTTACTGATTTACAATTTGCACATGATTCTGTAACAGAATATTCATACAATGAATACAGAAATCATGTATAATAAAAATGAGTAACTGTCACAATTTTTAGAATGAAATACAATCGGAATACGACCCCAACCGGAAAGGAGTTTACACATGGCTATTGAAAAAGTGCTGGTCGTGGATGACGACCAGAATATCTGCGACCTGCTGAGAATGTACCTGGAGCGTGAGAACTATTCAGTCATCATCTCCAATGACGGCAAGGAGGCTGTCAATAAATTCAATGCACTCAATCCCGATATTGTCCTGCTCGACATCATGCTGCCCTCGATGGACGGCAAGCAGGTCTGCCGGGAGATCCGCAAGAATTCCAATGTCCCGATCATCATGATCTCCGCCAAGAATGAGACCTTCGACAAGGTGCTCGGCCTGGAGCTGGGTGCGGATGACTACATCTCCAAGCCCTTCGATGCCAAGGAGGTCATCGCCCGCATCAAGG
>CAMNDR010000143.1 GCA_946535685.1 uncultured Clostridia bacterium
GGGCACCACGGACACGCCGCTCCAGCTCGATACCACCGATCCGAAGGCGCTCGAAGCCGGCCTGCGCATCTACAACGGCAAGCCGATCGTCAATTCCGTCAACGGCGAGGAGGAATCGCTGAATACCGTGCTTCCGCTCGTCAAGCGCTACGGTGCTGCCGTTGTCGGCCTGACGCTCGATAAAAACGGCATCCCCAAGACCGCCGAGGGACGCTTTGCGATCGCAGAGCGCATCCTGAACCGTGCGCTCTCGCTCGGCATCCGGCGGGAGGATGTGTTCATTGACTGCCTGACGCTGACCGCATCGGCAGAGCAGGAAGGCGTGATGCAGACGCTCCATGCGCTCCATCGGGTGCGTGAGGAGCTCGGCCTGCACACCGTGCTCGGTGTGTCGAACATCAGCTTCGGCCTGCCGAACCGGGAGCTTGTCAACCGCAATTTCCTGACAATGGCGCTGTATGCCGGACTTGATCTCCCGATCATCAATCCGAACATCGAAAGCATGACAGCCGCCGTCCGAACCTATAAATTACTGGCGAATATCGACAAAAACGCCGTGGATTTCATTGCGCATTACGGCGCAGAGACCGCTCCCGCCCCCAGGCCGCAGAGCAGCAGCATGACGCTCGAAGCTGCGATCTCGGCGGGACTGAAATCCGAGGCAGGCGCCCTCACACAGGCGATGCTGGAAACCACCGAGCCGATGGCGATCGTCAACGAGCAGCTCATCCCGGCGCTCGACAAGGCGGGCGCAGCCTTTGAGCAGGGCAGGATCTTCCTGCCGCAGCTCATTTCGGCAGCCTCGGCGGCGCAGTCGGCCTTTGAAGCCATCAAGAGCCATCTCACCGCTACCAGCAGCGAGACGGTAGACCGCGGCACGATCGTGCTGGCGACCGTCAAGGGCGACATCCACGACATCGGCAAGAACATCGTGAAGATCCTGCTGGAAAATTACGGCTACCGTGTCATTGATCTCGGCAAGGATGTGCCGTATGAGGATGTGGCAGATGCGACAGAGAAATACCATGCCCCGCTCGTCGGCCTGTCGGCGCTGATGACGACCACGCTTCCCTCGATGGAAGGCACCATCCAGCTCCTGCACGAGCGCTGTCCGTGGTGCAGGACGGTCGTCGGCGGTGCTGTGCTGACAGCAGATTATGCCGAGAAGATCGGCGCAGATTTCTATGCCAAGGATGCCAAGGAGACCGTGGACATCGCAAAGCAGGTATTCGGCAATTGAATGCCTTTCCAGAAACAGGAGAAAAGGAGCAGACAGATGAAGAAACAACACTGCGCAGCCCTGTGCCTGTGCGCCGTAATGGCAGCAGGCCTTGCAGGCTGCAGTACGGCCGCAGCAGCGCCGGAATATGCCTGGAGCAATGTGGCCATCGGCGGCGGCGGCTACGTGACCGGCATGGTCTACAGCGAAGCTGAGGAAAACCTGATCTATGCCCGCACGGACATCGGCGGCGCCTACCGCTGGAAAGAGGACGAGCAGCGCTGGGTGGCGATCACTGACCACCTCGGACAGGAGAATTGGAACCTCATCGGCATCGAGAGCATCGCCGCCGATCCCGTGGAGGCGAACCGTGTCTATGCCCTCTGCGGCACCTATATGGGCAGCAAGGGCGCCATCCTCGCTTCCGAGGACTACGGCGAGACCTGGACACAGGCGGATATGCCCTTTGACTGCGGTGCGAACAACCAGGGCAGAGGCACCGGCGAGCGCATCATGGTCAACCCGAAGAAGAACGCACAGGTCTGGGCGGGTACCCGCAATGCCGGTCTCTGGAAATCCGAGGACTACGGCAAGACCTGGAATGAAGTGACCTCCTTCCCCACAAAGGGCGATTATCAGCAGGAGAGTACCTCTGTCGGCATCATGTGGGTGGATTTTGACCCGGTGAGCGGCGATGTCTATGCAGGTGTTGCCAATACGGACGGCAACTGCATTTATCGCTCCTCCGATGAGGGCGCGACCTGGGAAGCCCTGCCGGCAAATCTGCCGGGCATGTTCCCGCTGCATGAGGATTTCTCGGCGGACGGCACGCTCTATCTTGCCTATGCCACCAGTGCAGGCCCCAACGGAAACCAGGCGGAGGGCGCCGTCTGCAAATTTGACGGCACCGCCTTCACCGATATCACGCCCCAGAACGATGACGGCCGCTACGGCGGCTTCAGCGGCATTTCCGTGGATGCCAAGGATCCTGATACCGTCGTTGTCAGCACGCTGTTCTACTGGTCGGATCCCGGCGATGCGCTCTACCGGACAACGGACGGCGGCAAGACCTGGACGGGGCTGTTCGATGTCAAGAACGGCGAGGATCACTACACCATGGATGTCTCCGAGGCGGACTGGCTCACCTGGGGCAGGGAAGAGGCCAAGGTCGGCTGGTGGATCACGGATGTGAACATCAACCCCTTCAATTCCGACGAAGTGATGTACGGCACCGGCGCGACGATCTTCTGCACCGAGAATATGACCGCCCTCGGCACGGGTGAAGATGTCACGATCCGGTTTGCCGCCTATGGCCTGGAGGAAACTGCCGTCTATGAGATGGTATCCCCCGACTACAAGGACGGCGAGCCGCAGCTCTATTCGATCATGGGCGACCTGACGGGCTTTTCGCATCTTGACGTGACAAAGGGGCCGGACGATGCGCATTTCATGGGCAGTTCCTCCGGCGGCAATGCGACCGATCTTGATGCAGCGTTTGAGAATGCCAATGTAGCTGTCTACGCCATCCAGGACAAGAGAAATCCGCTCTGGATGACCACGGACGGCGGCACCAACTGGACGGCCGTCAGCAATCCGCCGGAAAAGGTGGAGGGCGGCAGGGTCTCCGTCAATGCAGACGGCACCTGCTTCCTCTGGACGCCGGCGAATACGGGCAATTCCAATATCTATCAATACAGCATCACCGACAACAAGTGGTACTACACCCAGGGCCTCGGCTACGGTGCTGTCCTTGCGGCGGACAGGGTGAACCCCAATCTGTTCTATGCCGCCTATAACGGCATGTTCTACATCTCCGAGGATGCCGGTGTGAGCTTCCATTCCACCGGTCAGATGGTCGCTGACAACTGCACGATCCACACCGTGGTCGGGCAGGAGGGCGATATCTGGATCAACAGCGGCTCTCTCGTGATGTATTCGGATGACAAGGGACAGAGCTTCTCCACCGTCAAGGATGTCAGCTTCGATGCCATCGGCTTTGGTGCCCCCGAAAAGGAGGGCAGCTATCCGGCCATCTATGCGATGGGCGAAGCCGGCGAGCAGGGGAAAGGCATCTACCGTTCGACCGATAAGGGCAGGAGCTGGCAGCGCCTGAACGATGCGCAGCATCTGTTCGGCAACCTGACAGACTCCATTTCCGGGGACAGCAAGGTATTTGGCCGTGTCTATTTTGCCACCAACGGCCGTGGCATCGTAATGGGTGATCAGATTCAGTGAAAACAAAACGTAAAATTGCATTTGGCAGGATCTTCGTGTTTATCATTCTGCCCATCCTGCTCATCATAGGCGTTCTGCACGGCATCCGCCTCAAGCTGATCTATGACGGCAAGATCATCGCCAATGTCCCGGATCCCAGAAAATACCCTGTCATGGGCGTTGATGTCTCCCGCTACCAGGGCGAGATCGACTGGGACACGATCGCTGCCCAGAATGTGACCTTTGCTTTCATCAAGGCAACCGAGGGCAGCTCGCACAAGGATCCATGCTTTGCCTATAACTGGCAGGAGGCACGCAAAAGCGGCGTATATGCCGGTGCCTACCATTTCTTCAGCTATGAGTCCAGCGGCGCCACGCAGGCGCAGAATTTCATCGAGACCGTCGGCAATGAAGCGGGAACGCTCCCGCCGGTGGTCGATCTGGAATTCTACGGCGATTATTATGCCGAGCCTGCTTCCAAGCAGGAGACCCGCAAGATCCTCAATGAGCTGCTCGATGCGCTTGAAACGCACTACGGCTGCAAGCCGATCATTTATACGACTGCAAGAGCCTATTACAGCTATATTCTCGGCGGCAGCTACGGCCAGTACCCGATCTGGATGCGGGACACCTATATGGAGCCCATCGTCAAGTGGAAATTCTGGCAGTATTCCGACGAAGGCCAGCTTGCAGGCTATGACGGCATCCAGCCGGACAGCACTGAGCAGTATATCGACCTGAATGTCTACAACGGCAGCTATGAGCGTTTCCTGCAGGATTTCTCACTGCCGCCGAAGGAGGTACAGGAATGAAGCCCTTTCTGCTGCAAGCCCCCTGCAAGGACTATCTCTGGGGCGGGAACCGGCTCCGTGCATTCGGCAAGGAATCCGATGCACAGCGCATTGCGGAAAGCTGGGAGGTGTCCTGTCATCCGGACGGCGAAAGCGGGATCGCAT
>CAMNDR010000144.1 GCA_946535685.1 uncultured Clostridia bacterium
CTGTCTCCGTGGTCAGGAGCGTGGCTTTCTTGGCGAGCTTCGGGAAATAGCCGACCTGATTGGTCAGGATCTCTGCACGCTCCCAGGGCTCCGCCTTGACATAATCATTGCTGTCATCGGTCATGTCGATGAGCGCCAGATTGTCGAATTTCAGCTCCGTGCCGGCAGGGAAGCAGACCTGCGGCGTGTATTCGCCGTCGCCGCCGAAATGGAACGTCCACTCGCCGGTGCCGTTGGCGGAGGATGCACGCTCGCCGTTGGAGCCGAGGGTGAATTCATAGGCAAAGGTATTCCAGGAATTGCCGTTGATATTCACGCCCTGCCATGCATTGTAATCGCCCCACTGGCCGCTCGGCTGTGCGGAACGCAGCGCCGATTCGACGGCGTCCTGCGTGGCATTTTCCTCATAATTCATGGTCAGCATGTTGCCGTTGGAATGCCAGAGCTCGGCATCGTCATTGGTCATGTCGCCGATCTTGGCATAGAGCCAGCCGGAATTGCTTGCCCAGACGCTGTAGGTCATACGGTAGGTATGCCCGGAGGTCAGCGTGAGGTTTCTGTGGCGGAACTGGCAGTCCCAGCGGTCTTCGCCGCCGTTGGAGCGTCCGCCGGGGTTGATGACGGTGATGTTGTAGGTGCCGCCGTCGATGGTGAAATCCATCTTGCCGGTCGTGGATTCACAGATGTGCCAGGGAAGTCCGACACCGTCCTGGAAATCGACCTGACCGAGCTGCTCGCCGGCAAAGGCAGGAAGCAGGGTGCTCTGCGCTGCAACCGCACAGACGGCTGCGGCCTGTAGGAATCGTTTGGCGATCTTCTTCATAATAATCCTCCATCTTGCTGCAAATTTTGTAATGCTTTCTCTCTATATGACCATCTCCGCCGAACCCGTGGATCGGCGGAGAGTTGGTTTTTTATGCTTCCCGCTGCTTGCGCCGGCGGATCTTGTTGGCATACATCCGGGCATCGGCTTCGTCGAGGTAATCCTGCAGGGATTTTGACGGATCCGCTGCTTCACAGACAAAGCCCACGCTGACACCGACCTGATACGGCTTGCCGGAGGCGGAATTGTAGCGTTCGAGGAACCGCTCGATATATTCCAGATATTCCTCGATCAGCGTCTTGCTGTAAGCGGCACATCCGATCACCAGGAATTCATCGCCGCCCGTCCGGGCACAGACCTCGCCGTATTCAAAGCAGGTATTCAGCGCATTTGCCGAAACGATCAGCGCATTGTCGCCCTCCGCATGTCCGAAATTGTCATTGATATGCTTGAGCAGATCCAGATCGGCAGCGATCACGAGCAGCTTCAGGGAATCTGCGTTTTCCTGCGCTTTTCGGAAGATCTTTTCTGCAAAGTGCATAAAGCCGCTGCGGTTGTAGATGCCTGTCAGGGTGTCACGGATCGCGCTGAGGAAGAGCTGCTGGTTCATGCTGTTCAGGCTGTTGCGGATGCGCATGAATTCCAGTGCATTGTTGACATTGCGTGTCCACGCATGATACAGCGTATCAAATGCCATCGCCTTCTGGCCGTAGCCGAGCGCCGCATAGCCGAAGCAGCGTTCGTTGAAGTGCAGCGGCGTGAAGTACAGCGCCACCGGATGCTCCCGGTCCTCATGAAAGAGCGGCAGCAGATCACTTCTGGGGAACCGCAGATCCGGCACCATGTTGAATTCCGGGCTCGGATCAGCACTTGACTTGAAGATGCGCAGATGCATCATTTCCGTATAATCATTCCAGTCGGACGGATCATCGCTGTTCTTGGACGGATCGTCCCAGTCCTCGTTCAGACAGAGATAGAACTGCTCCAGCCCGTTGATGAGGTAAAAGAATGCCATGATCATGTGCAGGAGCTGCTGGAGATGGGTCGCCGTATTGAGCTGCTCCGCCATCGGCGTATCCTCATAGAGGCTGCGGTAGTAGTCAAAATTCTTGAGCTCCCGCTGCCGCTTGTCGAATTTCTGCTGGAAATCCTCACCGCAGCCGCAGCTTTCCGCCGGGATCAGATAGCCGTGATCCTCCTTGACCGGCTCGCAGATCTCACCTGTGAGCAGTTCGTGCGCCTTCAGCACGCCCCGCATGCCCATATCCATGATCGGGCGCATGTAGGAGGTGATGGACGGGACATTGTCCGCAGAGAGCGGGCCTGCGTCATAGCTTGAAATGAGCACGTCCTCCGGCACCCGCACGCCCAGCTCGATGAGCCGGTTGCAGAGCGCCGCAGCCGCATTGTCGCAGGCGCAGACGATGCCCTGCGGCATCGGACGTATGCCGTTGCCAAGCACCTCTGCAAGCTCCTGCGCTTTGTAGATCCAGAAGTCGCCATAGACGATGTGATCCTCCGGAACCTCCAGACCATGCCGCTGCATGGCATCGAGATATCCCTTGACACGCTCCTCGGACTGGTAGTTGTCCTTGAAACCAGCCAGGCACAGAATATCCGAAAGTCCGTGCTTTTCGATGAGATGCTCCGTCACACGCCGGAATGCACCGCGGTCATCCATCTGCACGCAGTGAAAGCGCGGATCATCGCTTTCCACAGCAATGACCGGGATCGGGCAGGCCTCAAGCGAGGGCTCTACATAACCACGGACGGTATCGTTATAGAAGGCACATGGAATGTACAGCACGGCATCGAACATGTCGTAATTGACCAGATCAAAGATCTTATTCTCGCCCTTCTGATATGCTGTCAGATTGTCATAGCAGAGAAACGGCGTAAAGATCGCTACATCATAATCCAGAGCAAATGCCTGGCGGATGATCCCCTCAAGCATCAGATGCTGATAGGAATGATTGGAAATGCCGGACATCATCACGGCAAGACGTTTTCTGATCTTCAAGCGGTACCTCCCTTCCGGCATTTGGCCTTACAGCAGCATCGCACAAAGCCCGTCTGGCGGCTTGGCGGCACATCTGCTTGCATCTGCACCACCAGCTATGTGCGGTGTTGCCTTACCTTTATTTTAGCAGATTTTACATGCTGATACAAGTATATTTTATGAATATTGCGTCGCTTTGTCCATGCTTTATTCACAATCACCGCAGTGTCACGACGGTCACGCCGTCCTCGCCCTCACCATAGAGACCATTGCGGAAGGATTTGACGCATTTCATGGATTTCAGGCGCTGCTGCACGGCTTTCCGGAGCAGTCCCGTGCCCTTGCCGTGGATGATCGTGACCGTGCCGATGTTTGCGAGCACAGCGCCGTCGATGAACTGCTCCATCTCATGCACGCCGTCATCGCAGGCATAGCCGCGGATATCGAGCTCCATCGAGCTTCTGCGCTCGACCTTGGCAGCGACCTGACCGCGGCGCTGGGGCTTTTTCTTCTGATTCTGGGGATTCTGTCTGGTCTTGTCGAGCAGCCGCAGCCGTTCGACCTGGATCTTCATTTTCATGATGCCCATCTGCACGAACACGTTTCCGGCATTGTCCGGATCCGCCGTGAGCACGGCTTCCTGACCGAGGTCAGCGATGAGCACCTTGTCGCCTTTTTTCAGCGGGCGGGGGAGGACATAGCTGCCGTTCTCATCGACTGAGCCGATGACGGGATTGGCGGTCTTGTACATCTCCCGGAGCTGCTGGGCGGAAGCACCCTTGACAGCGGAAACACGGCTCGCAAAATCGGCCTTTTCCTTCTCACGCCGCAGATGTTCGAGCTCATCGAGGAGCGCATTGGACTGCGCCTTGGTGGACTCCACGATGCGGCCTGCCTGTTCTGCGGCACGTTCGAGGATCTCCTTCTCCTCATGCGCAGCGGCATCCCGCTTTTCCTGCCATTCGGCTTTGAGCGCCTCCGCTTCCCGGCGCAGCTTTTCCGCTTCCTCACGCTCCCGTTCAAGTGCCTTGCGGGATTCTTCATACTGCGTGATAACGTGCTCAAAGCGCCGGTTTTCCTCGGAGATCAGCGATTCTGCATGCTTCAGGATCACCTCCGGCACGCCGAGCTGCCCGGAGATCGCAAAGGCATTGGACTTTCCGGGGGAGCCGAAAATGAGCCGGTAGGTCGGCTTGAGCGTGGCGGTGTCGAATTCGCAGGATGCGTTGATGACATCGGGGGTATCCGCCGCGTAGAGCTTCAATTCCTGGTAATGTGTCGTCACCATGAGCTTGGCGCCGAGCTGTTTGAGATAGTCGATCACCGAGATAGCAAGTGCCGCGCCCTCCACAGGATCCGTTCCGCCGCCGAGCTCATCGAGCAGCACGAGCGTGGAATCGTCCGCCGTGTTGAGGATCTCCACCACATTGAGCGTGTGGGAGGAGAAGGTGGACAGGCTCTGCTCGATGCTCTGGCTGTCGCCGATATCGGCGAGGATGTGCCGGAACACCGAGATCCGGCTCCCGTCCGAAACGGGAATGAGCAGGCCGCACATGGTCATTGCC
>CAMNDR010000145.1 GCA_946535685.1 uncultured Clostridia bacterium
GGCTTGAGATCCGGGTGCCAGGTATTGCCCTTACGGTACAGATAGCCATGCGCTTCACCGCCGTTGCTGGAAGGCGCATTGTTGTCCCACAGAACGCAAGGAATGCCCTGCTCCTTGGCCTTGCTCAGATAATAGGTCGCCCAGCGGCAGCGGTCTTCGGTATTGCCGAAGTTCGAGGCAGAAAACTCACCGATGATGACCGGCGCATTCTTCTCGTTCTGGATCTGGCCGAGATAGCTGAACATATCAGACAGCTCCTTCTCGTAGTCAGCACCCCATCCGGAAGCGCCCGGGAACTGATGGTTGGCCTTGTCGTCCGTTGCCATCGTGAAATAGTACGGTGTATAGGCATGGACAGAAAGCGCCACATTGCCGGCTCCTGCCGGGATCTCGATGCCGCGTATCGCCTTCTGCTGGTTGGAGGCACAATAGCCCGGCAGCATCAGCAGACGCTCCTTGTTCGCTGCAGATCCGTTTGAACGGACAGCGTTCACGAACACGGCATTCAGGTCGTTGACATACTTGGTCGTGTAGCCGCCGTCATCCGTTCCGTCGCCCCACTCGTTCACGCTGGGGTTGCCGGTCTGGCGGGGCTCATTCATGCCCTCGAAAATCAGGTGCTGGTCATAGTCCTTGAAGGTCTCCGCTACCTGTGTCCAGATGTCCTTCATCTTCTGTGCGGCATCTTTATAGGTGTCGTCGGTGAACTGCTTTGCGTTGATGAAGTCCTCGTGGTGGATGTTCAGGATGATGAACATGTCACGCTCATATGCATAATCGACCGTTTTCTTGACATAGTCCATCCACTGCTCATTGACAACATACATCTGGGATGCATCATCCCACACGATGTGCTGGTACCAGGTCGTCGGGATGCGGATCGTGTTGAAACCGCCGTCCTTCACAGCCTGGAACTGCTCAGCGGACGGCTCCGGATTGCCCCACTCCGTGGCGAACTTCTTCGGGTCCGTCGTGGGCGAATACTTCGTGCCGCTGCAGTCGAGCGTGTTGCCAAGATTCCAGCCGATCACCATTCTCGAGGTGATCCCCTTCGCATCCAGACCAGTCAGCCCCTCAGCGCTGGTCGGAAGTGCGGCAGAAAAGCCGCCCATTGCTGTAACCGCCAGTGCAGCAGCGGATACAGCGGACAGGAATCTGCCTTTCAGTTTGTTCTTCATAGTTTCCCCTCCATTTGCGTGATTTCTGCAGCAGCCATAGCGCTTAGCCGCTGCAAGTCCTCTTTATGAAACGGTTGCCTTATGATTCTATTATACAGATATTTTGCCTGTCTGTCAATGGATTTTAGGGTATTTTCACCTAAAAATGTTGTAAAAATATTATTAATGAAAAATCATCTAAACATGTTCACAAACTATTCATATTAAAACAAATTATCCACCATATCGGTTTAAAACAAATACCGCCGATCCGTTTAAGGAAATTTTTTAGAAAAATAGTTAAAAAACACTTGCAATTTAAGTAAATGTATGTTATACTAATAATAACAAAACCTCCATGAAAGGGGCTCATCATCATGGCTAAGACCGTCAGAATGGCAGATATCGCCGAAAAACTCGGCGTCAGCGTCGTTACCGTCTCCAAAGCACTCCGCGGAAAAGACGGCGTCGGCAATGAACTGCGTGCGCAGATCAACAGGACAGCCGAGGAACTGGGATATATTTCCAGGAGTGCCTCTACTGAAAGCTATGTCATCGGCATTCTTACGGCAGGACGCTATCTGGAGCGGGGCTCTTCCTTTTACTGGAGTCTGTATGAGCGGCTGCTGGCGCATCTGTCCGCAAGCAGTGATTTCGGTTTTCTGGAAGTTATCAGCGCCGAGGATGAAGCGGCATGTGCGATCCCCCGCATCGTGCAGGAGCGCCGTGCCGACGGACTGATCGCCATGGGGACGCTTGGACTGCCGTATATGCAGATGCTCGGCAAGCTGCGCATCCCGCTGACCATGCTTGACACCTACGAGACCCGGCTGCCCTATGATACGGTCATTTCTGACGGGTATTACGGCATGTGTACGATGACGGATTATCTGATCCGGCAGGGACACCGGAAGCTGGCGTTTGTCGGCACGCTCGGCGCAACGAGCAGCATCACCGACCGCTATTACGGCTTCTGCAGAGCGCTGACCGAGGCAGGGCTCTCCCCTTCTCCGGATCTGCTGTTCCCTGACCGTTACGAGGACGGGAGCTTTTGCTTCAGTATTCCGGAGGATATCACAAAGCGTGCAACAGCACTGGTCTGCAACTGCGACCTGACGGCACTGACAGTCTGCAGACATCTGGAGGAGCAGGGCATCCGTGTGCCGGAGGATATTTCGGTCGTGGGATTCGATGATTTCGGCATTCCGAATGTGCATGGGCCTGCTCTGACGACGTACAGTGTCGATCAGGATGGCATGGCACAGGCATGCGCTGCCCAGATCCGTTCCCGGATCGCCAAGCCCCAGGCAAACCGCAGCATGGTCACCGTCTGCGGAAGCATGGTGCTGCGTGAGAGCGTCAAGAGACTGGCAATTTCCTGAAAAACGGAAATTGCCCTTGACAAGCCCGCTGAAATGTGCTATAATAAAATAGTAATGGGCCTGTAGCTCAGCTGGGAGAGTGCCGCGTTCGCAATGCGGAGGTCGAGGGTTCGATCCCCTTCAGGTCCACTGGCTTTAAATGCGTAATCGGAACGGTTACGAAATCCCCTATATACCATGATCTTGCGGTGTATAGGGGATTTTTCTTTGCGTTTTTAAGGACAAAAGTTGAGGGTTCGGTGTCAAATTTGGCGTGAGCAACCTTATTGGCGTACTATTTTAAGGGTGCCCCTCTTGTGGAAAAGGAATGAGGGAATGAGGTGGTGGGGGTTCGCAGGGCGGTAATGGGATTGAACAAAGTGCTGTAAATACCGGATTGTGGGGTTGCTTTTTTCGGCAAAATGTGATATAATAAAACCATATATAAATTTATGGATTTGGAGTATCACATTATGATCAACATCAGAAAACTGGAAGCCGAGCTCTGGGAATCGGCTGACCTGCTGCGTGCAGGGTCAAAACTGACGTCAAACCAATACTGTATGCCTGTACTCGGGCTTATTTTCCTCCGCTATGCGTACAGCCGCTATAAGCTCGTTGAGGCGGAGATCCTCAAGGATCGTCCAAAGCGTGGCGGTCGTGTCATGCCTGTGGAGGCGAGTGATTTTGCAGCTAAGAGCGCTCTCTTTCTTCCGGAGGAGGCACAATACAAATACCTTGTCAACCTTCCGGAAAACATCGCTGTTGCTGAGCTGAAGAATCGTGCCGGTCATACCATGAACAGCCTCGGCGAGGTCGTCAACAACGCTATGCAGCTTGTTGAGGAGCAGAGTGAACAGCTCACCGGTGTCCTTCCGAAGGACTACACGATCTTCTCGGACGAACTCCTCTCTGAGCTGCTGCGCATCTTCAATAACAGTGCACTCGATGACATTGACGGGGATATTGTCGGGCGGATCTACGAGTACTTCCTGAATAAATTTGCCAAGAATATCGCACAGGACGATGGTGTGTTCTTTACGCCGAAATCTCTGGTAAAAATGATCGTCAACATCCTTGAACCGACCTCGGGCGTTCTGTTGGATCCGGCTTGTGGAAGCGGCGGTATGTTCGTGCAGAGCGGTGATTTTGTCAATGCCGCCGGGATGAATGCCAATGCAGCTATGACGTTCTACGGCCAGGAGAAGGTGGAGTACAATGCTCAGCTCTGCCTCATGAATATGGCGGTACATGGCCTGACCGGCGTGATCCAGTCCGGCGATGAAGCAAATACATTCTACCATGATGCGCACAACCTTGATGGCAAGTGTGACTTTGTCATGGCGAATCCGCCGTTCAACGTGGACAAGGTCAAGGCGGAGTCCTGCGAGAATGCCGGCCGTTTGCCGTTCGGAATGCCCGGTATCAATAAGAGCAAGGAGGTCGGCAATGCCAACTACCTCTGGATCTCGTACTTCTACTCCTATCTGAATGAGCACGGAAGAGCCGGTTTTGTCATGGCATCCTCTGCGACGGACAGCCAGGGCAAGGACAAGGACATCCGTGAGCAGCTTGTCAGAACCGGGAATGTGGATGTCATGATCTCGGTCAGCAACAACTTCTTCTATACGAAGTCGCTCCCGTGCTCGCTGTGGTTCTTTGACAAGGCGAAGGCTGAGCGCATCCGTGACCGGGTGCTGTTCATTGATGCACGGAATTATTATACGGTGGTTGACCGCACGCTGAATGAATGGAGCGAATGGCAGCTCCGTAATCTGAATGCGATCGTGTGGCTGCATCGCGGCGAAATTGACAAATACAAGGCGCTGCTGCAAATGTACCGCGATGCGCTGGAAAGTGCTCTGCCGT
>CAMNDR010000146.1 GCA_946535685.1 uncultured Clostridia bacterium
AGTGGCAGGTGATGGTCGTCTTGTACAGTACGGGATGGATGTCCTTCTTCATGCAAATTCACCTCATTTTCGTCAATCTCTGCTCGCAGACCAGTCATGCGGGGCAGCCCCGGCGGTACAGTCTACGTCAGGCATTGTACAGTAGCCCATCAGTTCCTTTAGACAGTAGTACTAAACAACAGTAGTATTATAGCATACTTCCTGCAAAATGTCAAGAGAACACGGGAAGAACATATATTTTCGGCAGAATCACCAAAGCGTTTTCCCTGCATCGTACAGAAGATGCCGAAAAACGTTGTTGAAAATAGTGGAAAGATAGAACTTTCTGTATTTTTCAATTCAATCATTGACAAGTACCAAGAAAAGAAGTATAATAAATTATAAGTCAAATTATATGTATTTAACCGGAGGTGCATTTCGTTTTGCAGAATTCACGCAAAACTGAGCCAGTATTGAATCAGAAGGATACCATTACGCTGGCAGTTATCATGCTTTTAATCATCGTCCTTGGGGTGCTTGCCATCTGGGCGATATTCGGTGCGAAATCTCCGGGGATCGTGCTGGAGCCTGTCGCCGAGACAGCGTTCCTTGCGGAGACCGAAGCACAGACGGAAACGGAGGAACCGACAGAGCCGACCTCCGATCCGATGGAGGTCTTTTATCCCGACCCTGCACCGGATATGATGACGATCGCTGAGGATCAGCTCGTTGCCAAGCATGCGGTGCTTGTGGATGTGGACAACAACCAGCTTCTTGCTGTCAAGGGAGAACCGGATGACGAGATCTATCCGGCATCCATGACCAAACTGATGACGCTGATCGTAGCGATCGAGAATTGTGAGGATACCAATGCGACCTTCACGATCACAGCCGATCTGCTCCAGCCGTTGTGGGCACAGTCCGCTTCGATGGCCGGATTTGCTGACGGCGAGACCGTGACCTTCACGGATCTGCTGTACGGTGCGGCTCTGCCGTCCGGCGCAGATGCGACCGGAGCACTTGCGATCCTGACAGCAGGCTCCGATGAGGCATTCGTGCAGATGATGAATGACAAGGCTGCAGAGCTTGGCCTGAAGCATACGCATTTCGTGAATACGAGCGGTCTGCATGATGAGAACCATTACAGCACGCCGGAGGACATTGCCCTTATTATGGAGTACTGCCTGAAAAACGAGCTGTGCAAGGAGGTCATCTCGACCTATACTTATACGACCTCCAAGACGGAGCAGAACCCCAACGGCATCAAGCTCACGAGCACCATGTTCAATAAGATGTACGGCAACGAGGTGCCGGGCATTACCATCGGCGGCGGCAAGACCGGATATACAGATGAAGCCGGCCAGTGCCTTGCTTCCTATGCCGAGACACCGGACGGACATCTCTATGTGGCTGTGACCTCCAAGGGCGCAGGCAAGTTTACCACAGTCTTTGATGCCTTCAAGCTCTATGGCATCGTGACGGGTACCTATGACATGGATCATGCAGATCCTGCGGCGGAGTACCGTGAGTGATCCTGATGGGATAATTTGGGTGTAGGTAAGGATATGACACTGCAAGAGCAGGCATATCCGAAAAGAAAGAGAGAGAACAGCAATGAACAGAAAAGAAAAGGCAAGAAAGCAAAGGAGACGTGTCTCCTTTGCAGGCTTTGTGCTCATCAGCGCTTTGACAATCGCTGCTGTCTGGCCGGTCGATGCGCTTTGCCGCTGGCTGAAGAAGCCGCCGGCAGTGTATCCGGCAGGTGAGGGGATCATTGCAGAGGGCGTTTTTGGCGCTTCTGACGACGCTCCGGATACGATCACACTCGACAATGATCCGGAGGAAGCTGCAAAGGAAGCAGGTCAGACAGAAACCGGTGAACAGAAACCCGTCACAGAGATCGAGGTCAAGCAGGCCGTGACAAAGCTGCCGGGTGCTGCGATCCCGAAAAACTGTGTGGCCATGCAGATGGATACCAAGGAGATCAGCAACGGCAGACTGCTGCAGCTCGACGGGGATCATGTGTTTTCCGGCAGTGCTGCGGGACTGACTGATTTTTCCGAGAAGAGCGAAAACTATCTGATGCGTGTGAATGATCTGCAGATCCGCAGCGAGGTCGTCACTGCACTGAATAAGATGACGGCTGCCTACATGATGGTAAGCGATCAGGAACAGACAGATCTGATGGTCTACAGCACCACGGAGCCGGTTTCTGACGTGTGTCTGTATCCTGAGAAAATGCCCGACAGCGCAGCGGGATATTGTGTCGATATGTGTCTGTATACCGCAGACGGTGATATCATTGGCATCAATGACGAAAATTGTCCCTGGCTGGCGAACAATGCCCATCTCTATGGCTTTGTCCGCAGCTATACTGCGGCAGATGAAGAAGTGACCGGTGTTTCCGGTGCATCGCACCATCTGCGCTATGTCGGCAAGGTACATTCCATGCTCATGCATGAGCAGGGACTGACGCTGACGGCTTACATAGATTCCATCACAGCCCATCCGGTCACCGATCCATATTACTGGTCGGATGGCAGCACGACCTGGTCTGTTTACTACGTTCCTGCAACTGCAGGTACAACGGAAGTTCCTGTTCCGCTCAATGCCAATTACGAGATCTCCGGAAACAACATCGACGGCTTCATCGTAACGGCGGAGGGCAGGATCGGAGGCTGATCCGCATGATTTGAACCCCTGGGATTTCCTGGGGGTTTTCTGTTTGTATGCTGCTCCTGAAACGGGGGATCGGCATCGGTCAGCAAAACGAGTTTGTGGTATGATATTTGTATATAATATACATAATCCCAATTGCTTGCATTGTGTAAACTGATGAAATTATGGAAAAACAGTATTTCCCATAGCATTTTTTTGCTTTTTATGATACTATTATACTAAGAGGAGTTGCGCAGCGATTCCTGAAAAAGGGGGAAATGTACATGAACAGAAGAATGGTCCGTTTTGCTGCTGCTGCCTGTGCATTATCTATGGCCTTCGGGAGCGTCGCTGTGCTTCCGCAGAACGATGCTGCAGTGATACCTGTCTGTGCCGCAGATGCGCAGGCTGCGGCTGAGGGGACGTTTGGCGTCCTGACATATGAGAAAAAGGCTGACGGCATCTGGATCACGGCATGTGATCCTGCGGCTGAAACAGCAGAGATCCCTGCTGAGATCGACGGGGAACCGGTCGTCGGCATCTGGGATGATGCATTTATGAACTGCGCACTGACTGCTGTCACGTTTCCGGAGACGCTGAACACGGTGGAGTACAGAGCATTTTACGGCTGTAACAATCTTACTGAGGTGAAATTTCCGTCATCATTAAAGCGGATCGGTCCGTCCTCCTTCTACAAATGCCGAAATCTTGCGGAGATATCGCTTCCGGAGGGACTTGAGACCATCGGCAGCAGTGCCTTCCGGGAAACAGCACTGACCGATGTGCAGATCCCTTCCACGGTCACAAGCTTCAGCAATCAGATATTCGACGGTACGCCTTGGTGGGATGCGCTGAAGGCAGAAAGAGGACCGATGATCATTTTCAATCATGTCGTTGTGGACGGACGAGGCTGTGAAGGCGATGTTGTCATCCCCGATGATGTGACAGCGATCGCAGACTTTGCGTTTATGGAGACCACGGTGGAGCCCAGCAAGATCACGTCGATCTATGTTCCGGACAGTGTACAAAGCATCGGAAAGGATGCATTTGCAGCCTGTTTTTCGCTGACTTCCGTCCGCCTTCCCGATCATATGGAGGAGATACCCATTGGTCTTCTTGGCGACTGCTCTGCCCTGGAATCCATCACGTTGCCGGCTAATGTGAAGCGTATACGCTCCAGTGCCTTCAGTAATTGCAGAAACCTCGGAGAGGTCATCTTCCCGGATCATCAGGTGGATGTATACAGCGATGTCTTTGAAGGGACAAAGTGGCTGGAAGAACGCCGCAAAGAAAACCCGCTCGTGATCGTGAACGGGACGCTCATCGACGGAAGGACATGTACAGGCGATGTTGTCATTCCGGACGATGTCACCATCATCGCTTCCAATGCTTTCAGCTGGAACGCGGAGATCACATCCGTCGTCATTCCGGCAGGCGTAAAAAATATCTGGGATTCGACATTTGAGTGGTGCCTGAATCTTTCCTCGGTTGAGATCCTTGGTGCTGAATATATCGGGCCGGGTGCCTTTGACGGCTGTACCGCACTCAAAAGCCTGAAGCTCTCCGGCGCACTCAAAGAGGTCGGAGAGGATGCCTTCCACGGCATTGCCGGACGCATTCCGTTGACCTTCCTCGGTTCTAAAGAGCAGTGGCAGCAGGTACAGATCGGGAGCGGCAATACGCTTCTGAAGATCGCGGAGATGACGTATGTGGTGGCCGGGGATGTGGACAATGACAGCAA
>CAMNDR010000147.1 GCA_946535685.1 uncultured Clostridia bacterium
TCCTTATTCTGCTGTCTTTTTAATGCCAAAGATCAGACGGAACATGCCGGAGAGGAGTTTCGGGCTCTTGATGACTACTATTTTCATAAGTATCGCCTCCTGCTTATAGGATATGCAGGAGGCGGTTTTTGGTTACTGTCTGACCTGCACGACAAGCAGCAGGCCGCTTTGTACGGTCACTTCCGCATCATCGGCGGTGATGGTGTTGCTCACGCCGAGCGGGAAACTGTTTTTCAGGGTGATGTGCTCCACATCGTATTTCGTGCCGCGGATGGTCACGCCCTCGCAGGTCTCCGTCATGGCAAACAGCGAGAAATCCCCTTCATAGCGTGGGTACCGGCACGGAATGCCATCGCCGTACTGCATGCTGACAACGGTTTTGCCATGATACAGCACCGCCTGCATCTGCCGTTCGTACAGATAGCGCAGCATCTGCAGATTGGCAAGCGAGTGGTCGATCCGGGCACCGCCAAATACCCCGTAGATATGGAACATCCGGTATCCGTGCTCCTCGCCGTACTGCACGGCACGCAGCGTGTCGGTCACGTCCTTTTCCACCGGCAGCCGCAGCACGGGAATGCCCTCCGGCAGCATATCCGTATAAGAATCGAAATCCCCGAGGATGACATCCGGCGTGATACCGAGCCTTTGTGCATGATACAGCCCGCTGTCAGCGCAGACCACAAGCGCTCCCTCCGGGATCTGTACCTCGCCGGTCACGTCCCCGCCGGCGATAATGATGCAGATGTTCATGATTTTTCCAGCTCCCATTCCTTGATCTGTCTGGCTTCCTCGTACATCTCGCAGTAGCTCTCATGGCGGGATTTCGGGATGGCACCGGATCTTACCGCTTCGAGCACCGCACAGCCCTTTTCGCAGGTATGCGAGCAGTCCTGGAACCGGCAGTCGGATGTATACGGCGCAAATTCGATGAAGCAGTCCGCCAGTTCATGCTTGCGGATGATCGCATAGCGCATGGTATCAAATGTCGAAAAGCCCGGTGTATCTGCAATATAGCCGCCATCTTTCAGCGGATAGAGCTGCGCATGGCGGGTGGTGTGCCGCCCTCTGCCGAGCTTCCGGCTGATCTCGCCGGTCGGAATGCCAAGACTGTCATCCAGCGCATTGAGCAGCGTGGATTTGCCTGCACCGGAATTTCCCGTCAGAGCGCTCACCTTGCCCCGGAATGCCGCACGGACAGCATCGAGCGTGGCGGGGTCGCTGTAATCCACCGGCAGGATCGGGATGCCGATCTTGCTGTACAGGCTGCAGATCTGCTCAGAGGAAGCCAGATCGAGCTTGGTCAGCAGCAGCAGCGGGGTAATGCTCTTGTAGGCGGACACGGCGATGAATTTGTCGAGCAGCCGCAGATTCGGCTGCGGTTCGCACATCGACACCACAAAGCAGAGCTGGTCGAGATTTGCCAGCGGCGGACGGATGATTTCGTTCTTTCTGGGGAGCACTTCAGCGACTGCGCCGTCCTCGATATACACATGGTCGCCGACATACGGCTCCTGCCCACGCTTCCGGAGGATGCCCCTTGCCGGGAATTCCCCCGATACACCGTCAGGGGACACTACAGTGTAGAGTCCCCTGACGGATTTGATGATCAAGCTGTGGGCGTTCTGTTCCTGCCCCATTATGCGACCGGAAGGTCAGGTGTGGGCGGATCGTTGCCCGGATCCGGAACATCCGGTGTGGAGGGCAAATCCGGTGTAGAAGGATCTTCCTGAGACGGCTGCGGCTGCGGATCCGCCTGAGACGGCTCCGGCTCATGAGACTCCGGAGGCGGATTGTCGTTCTGAGACTGCGGCTGCTGCTCTTGCTCAGAAGATTCTTCGGACGAAGATTCCTCCTCGAATGCGCCGACGCTGCGGAATGCACCGTCGATATCCTCCTGTACCTTGGAGAATGTCACGTTTGCAAAGTCGAAGTTGTAGGTGCCGAGCTGTGCCTGCTTGCTGGTGGTCTTGTTGACCAGGAATACGATCAGCTTCTCGGTGCCGGTACCCTGTACCTCAACGGTGACGCTGCTCGATACGCCTGCCACGAAGGACGGGCTGTTGGGCTTGGAAATGCCCTTGTCGTTGACGAATTCAAGTGTGAAGCTGCCCTTGGCATCTCTCGGGATCGGGAGTGTGAACGGAATGATACCGGACGGATCCTCACCGTTGGAGTAGGTCAGCTCGATGACGGTACCTGCATCCACGATCTCGCCCTTTTCGATGCTCTGTGCAAAGACGATGTTCTCTTCCTCTGTGGAAGCCTCATCCTTTGCCTCAACGACCAGACCGTAGTACTCGCAGAGCGTGGTAGCCGCCTGGATGTCCATGCCGACCAGATCCGGCACCTCAATGGCGTCTACGTTCGGGCCCTTGGAGATATAGAGGGTGATGGTGGAACCGGACTCAGCCTCAGCGCCGCCCTCCGGCTCGGTACGGATGATCTTGGAAGCCTCAGTGCCGTCGGATGCAAGCTCGTACTTCTCCTCAACAACGAATCCTTCCTGCTCGAGCATCTTTCTGGCGTATTCGTACTGGTAGCCCTTGACATCCGGCACCTCTACGGTGCTCATGCCGAGGCTGACGCTGACGATAACGGTCTGATCCTTGGAAACAGGCGTATCTACGTCAATATCCTGTGCAAAGATGACATCCTTCGGGAAGTCGGAGTACTCTGTCTCGCCGATCTGGATATCGAGGTAGGTGTAGGATTCCTTGGCCTCATAGTAGTCCATGCCGACGAGATTCGGCATCTCATACTTGGTGGAGTTCTTCGGCTCTCCCTGAATAGCGCCCTTGATGAGCCAGAGTACGAAGAAAACTGCGACTACGATAAATGCGATCGTGACAGCGGTCATGACCGGAATGAACAGGGAGCGGGGCTCCTCCTCTTCCTCATCATCGTCATCGTCCTCATCCTCGTCATATTCCTCCTCGTCCTCATCCTCATAGGACTCCACGCCCTTTCTCAGGCGGACAGCTTCCTGCTGTGCAGAGGAGGAGGAGAAGTACTGTGTCGGAGAATCGGCTGCCGGCTCCTCATCGCTCTCCTCGACATAGTAGCCGAAGGTCATGGAGGTGTTGGCCTTGAATGCCTCGATGTCACGGATCATGTCAGAAGCGGTCTGGTAGCGGTTCTCGGCATCCTTTTCCATCGCACGCAGGATGATCTCCTCAAGGCCTGCAGGGATGTTCGGATTGATCGCACGGGGACGCTCCGGTGTGTTCTGCATGTGCATCACAGCGACGGAGATGGGGTTGTCGGTATCAAACGGCTTCTGACCGGTGAGCATCTCATAGAGCATCACGCCGACGGAGTAGATATCGCTCTTTTCGTCCGTTTCGTCGCCTCTTGCCTGTTCGGGGCTGATATAATGAACGGTCCCGATCGCCTGATCGGTGGCTGTGCCGTTGTCATCACGGGCAAACTTCGCAATGCCGAAGTCCATGACCTTGATCGTGCCGTCGGTGAACAGCATGATGTTCTGGGGCTTGATGTCTCTGTGGACAATACCTCTGTCATGGGCATGCTGCAGCGCACGCAGCACCTGGATGATGAAGTGAACGGAGTCCTTCCAGGTCAGCACCTTCTCATTGTCGATATACTCCTTGAGCGTGATGCCGTCGATATACTCCATGACAATAAATTGCAGCTTGTCCGAAAAACCGACATCATAGATCTTGACGATATTCGGGTGGCTCAGCAGCGCGATCGCCTTGGATTCGTTGCGGAACCGGCGCAGGAATTCCTCATTCTCGGAAAATTCCTTCTTGAGGATCTTGACTGCGACCTCCTTGTTGTCGATGATGTCGGTCGCCTTGTACACATCTGCCATGCCGCCGACACCAATCAGCTCGGTAATCTCATACCGGCCGTCCAGCTTTTTTCCAATGTACTTGTCCATTGTGCCCTCCATGATTCATTTTTTGCCTGCCATGCAGGCCGCCTCGTTATCTGACCTCTTCATTTATATTTGTAATAATCGCAAGAGAGATGTTGTCCCTGCCGCCCTTGGAGAGGGCAAGGTTCACCAATGCCTGCGGTATTGCCTCATGCTGCTCCTGCGCCTGAACGGTCTGCAGGATCTCCTCGGCCGTGCAGTAGCCGGACAAGCCGTCCGAGCACAGCAGAAGAATCGTGCCCTCCCGGCGGGAGAAGCGGTAATAATCGGGCTTGACGACCCGTTCCACGCCGACCGCACGGGTCAGCATATTGCGCTGCGGATGCGTTGCCGCCTCAGCGCGTGTGATCTTGCCCTCGCGGATGAGGGCATTGACGACCGTATGGTCGGAGGTAAGCAGCCGGATCCTGCCGTCCTCGATCATATAGGCACGGCTGTCACCGACATTCACCAGCGAGATCCATTCCTGCTCC
>CAMNDR010000148.1 GCA_946535685.1 uncultured Clostridia bacterium
ATAGAAGATGCCGGAACGGGAAACCGCTCCGGCATCGTTGTTTTGTCTATGAGATGTTGCGGGTTTCCCCGTAGATCTGATAACGCCCGCTCTCTGTTCTGGAGATCCCGTACAGGATCTCTCCGGACTCGTCGTCCGACCGGAAGGTCACGGCATACGCCGGAACACCGGGTGCGGTATTCTCGTAGATCTGCATCAGATCAGGCGCATCCTCCGGCGTTTCGATGACGTACCAGGCGGAAGCACTGATGGTTTCAGCAAATTGCGGATGATCCGCCTTGCATTTCTGATAGGCAAGCTCCGTCACTTCACCCTCTGTCATGTCCCAGCACAGTGCCTGATAGGCGGCCGGCACAAATGTACCGCCATCCCGTGCAACAAAGACCAGACTGGCTCTGTAGGTGTTCTGCGACTCATCCAGATGATAATAGCTGACCCGGAAATACGGCCCCGTGAGCGACGTTCTGTCACTGACGATCTCCTCTGTGAAGGCAGGGATGGATCTGAGCTCCTGACATTCTGCACGTGTGACAGCCGATTCCGGTCTGTCCGGGAAGCTGGTATCATAGAAGGACTGCGCCGCCTGCAGGATCTCGTCTTTCGTGAAGCGGATTCGCTCCCATTCGCTGCCGATCACATACGCAACGACCTGAAGCTTCGCAACATAGACCTTTTCCTCTGTACTGTCCGTGCGGAAAATGACCTCGTAAGCATCATACACAGCCGGAATGCTGTCAGCTGCCGGGGAAGCATCCGCCGGCAGCTTCTCGACCATGCCGACATCCGAGCTTTTCACCGCTGCCGCAAGTTCAGGATAATAGCTGTTCAGGTAGTCCTCGGCGATCCGCTCTGCCATCCCGGCGGAGTTGGGCATCCGTTCCGCGATCACGGCATATTCCGTGCCCTGCTTGATCAGATAGAGACTGATGACAGGCGGCTGATTGATATCGGCATTCTCTTCCGGTTCATAGAAGCTGATCTCATAGATGGGCGCAAGTGCCAGCGTATCTGAAAGGATTGTCGCATCCTGCGGGAGCGATGTCACTTCGGTGATGCCGGAGCTGTACACGGATTCGGAAAGCGCCGGGTAGGCAGTCTGCAGATATTCGTGAGCTGCCGATGCGATCTCATGATCCGTGAGCCGGGAGTCAACCTGGGCGGTCTGGGCTGTTTCTGCTAAGATCCTCACAAGCGATGCCATAAACGCCTCATCTGTAAAATACTGCCGCACTGTGCCGTCACTGCCGTTCCACCGCAGCAGCCAGTGACCGTCATCATCATAGGCAGCCATGGAAAAGAGCATCTTTCCGCCCATGCAGTTCATTTCGATGTAGCCGGGCTTCCAGTTCTCCACCGGCAGTTCCACAGGCTCCCAGCGCAGGGTGTCGAGCAGCTTCTGTACCTCGAAGAGATCGGCGGTGAAAACCGTATCATTTTCCGGGAGCTGCACCCGGAACAGCTTCCCGCGGCCATCCACCTCCACGCAGCGGAACGTGGTCAGCGCAGAGGAAAGCTCCAGCGGCATGAACGGCTGCCCGACTTCCTTGCCGTCAAGGATCTGTTCAATGGCCTCCAGATCCTTTGGATCCAGTGCAAAGCGCTCCAGCACGGTCTCGCCCTGCTTCCACTCGATCACCTGCGTATCCGGTGAAAAGACGAATGTGCTGTCCCAGAAGGCATCCTTGCAGTCAAGCGTGAGGGTATAGGAATCCTGCGGCTTTGCATCGGTCGGCTTCCACTGCATCCTGCTGAACTGCTCTGCAATGGCGCGGCTCATTTCCTGCGAGAGCGGGGTAGTGCGGCCGCTGACAGTGACCGAGAAATCCGCTTCCATTGTGGTCGGCGCAAACGGATATATGCCATCTTGCAGCAACGGATCTGCCATCTCAAAGAATGCCGGATTCTCCGGGCGCATCCGCAGATGCTCCACGGGCTTTGCAGGATCCTGCGCATCATAGCGCATGTAGACAAGGCACTGCGACTCCGGATAGAAGATCAGCTTTTCCGGCGCTTCTTCCGCATTTTCGAGATAGACCGTGTATACCGTTCCCGTCGGAGCGCCGCTCTCTGGGAAGGCGGAAACATAGATGCTCCACGGATACCATTCCGTTGATCGCAGCAGCCGCTCCAGCATCATCCTGCGGCCGGATGTGAGGACAGCTCCGCTGTCGCCTGTCTCATCCGTCATGCGTCCGGCAATGCCGTCCCAGGAGAAGCTGAGCGGCGCATATTCTGTCACGCCGTCCTGCAGCACGATGATGTCCATGCAGCGCTGCAGCTCGCCGCCGTCCATCTCATAATATGTCGTTCCTTCGGCAGATCTCACCTGGATGATCCCCGCACCGAAATTGAAGCATGCCGTCAGATATTCACTGCTGCGCTGTTTTGGATCGCTGCACAGGTGCATTGTGATGAAATTCCCGGACGGGTCATCTTTCTGCATCTCGGTGAGCGTTTCCGGATCCACAGGTACCCAGCCATACAGCCGGAAGACTTCCGCCAGTGCTGTGAGTGATTCGCTGTCAATGGAGAATTCCCGCCCCATAAAGCCGCCGTCCTGTGCGATCTTCTCCCGCATCTCTGCAGTCTGTGCATCTGTAGCAAATGCCGCATCCGTCAGCGGTGCCGAGAACCACGGCTTTGCAGCAGCAATGTCCCCGAACGGGCACATGCTCTGTTCTGTTTCGAGCTCCGCCTGTCCGGACGGCTGCAGCTCCGGTCTTGCCCGCTGCAGTCCGAGAATGCCGCCGATGCAGATCGCACCTGCAATGCATGCCGCAGCGCCGACCGCCGCATACCGCAGATACGGGCGCCTGGCCTCTGCGGCAATATAGGTTTCCGACTCCGCCATTTCCGGCTGTTCTGTCCGGAGTCTTGCCAATGTCCTGCGCAGGACACGCTCCTGTTCTTCTTTGCTGCCTGCAGGATAGTCCGCCATCATTTCCGGATCAGCGGCATGCAGGATCCTGCGCAATTCTGTATCCTTCATAAGCCCCTCCTTTACAGCAGATCCTTCGCCGCGCTGCGCAGGGCTTTGAGCGCTCTGTGCAGGCGGCTCCGGACGGTGACCGGGTTCATGCCGAGGATCTTTCCAATCTCCCGTGCATTCCGGTCATAGTAGTATCTCTGGATGAGAATGGTCGCATCCGGCTCGCCCAGCGCCCGGATCTGCGCCATGAGTTCCCGTGCCTGTGCGGCAAGCTCCGCATCGGCAGCCACATCCTGCCCGGACGGGATCGTTTCCGGCAGTTCCCCTGCAGGCCGCCGTGTGATCCGCCGGCAGACATTGAGCGCCTGATGCCGTGCAGCCGTGCCGATGTACGCCTGCAGCGATCCGGCACTGATGTCCGGGAGCTTCCGGAGCACCTCCAGGAATACATCACTGACGCATTCCTCCGCATCCTCCCGTGTCCCCGTTCCGGCAATGCACCGGTACACAATGGCATAGACATAGTTATAATACGTGTCAAACAGTGCCCTTGCACCCGCATCGGGGCTGCGGACTGCTGCAGCACGGATCTGTTCTTCTGTCACGGGGATCCCTCCTTTCATGAAGCAGTACTGCTTTCATCTGTACAGACACCGGGAAGCTGTAAAGTGTTGCAGAAAAAGAAGAGCTGCAGAGCATTGCACTCTGCAGCTTTCACATATGCCGTTATTCAGTCACCGGCAGTTCCGGCAGGATCTCCACAACATATTTCAGAATGTTGAGCGCATCCACCTCGTCGGGTGTCTTCTTGCCGGGAATGGTGATGGCGTTCAGTGTGCCCTGTTCCGTCAGCTTGTCGCCGACCATCAGGTTCTTGTTCAGGGTGATGACATCGAGAATGTCCACCTTGCCGCTCAGATCCACGTCACCGCAGAGCGTGGAGCCTTCGCCGTCTGTGGGCTTTGCATCGGTGGGCTTTGCATCTGTAGGCGGTTCTGTGGGCGCTGCCGTGCCGTCGCCGTAGAGATCTGCCGGCAGCTCGGAGAGGGTGATGCAGTAATCGCTCTGCATCAGTTCCTTCACGGTGTCTGCATTCTGATAATTCTCGCCGGAGATGAACTTATCCCCGTCATCGTACCATGTACAGAAGTAGGACCATTTCGCCTGCTCGATCTGGAGATTGGAAAGGCTCGGAATGGTGCTGTTCTCCGGCATGGAGACGATCTTGCCGTTGTTGACAAAATCCACGAGCTGCCAGAAGATCTTGCTCTCGGCATCCTCATTCGGGGTGTTCGGCTCACCGCCGTCATGACGGTTGTAGACGGTGTTGTACTTGTCGAAGCCGACCATATCTACATAGTCATCGCCGGTGTACCAGAGTGCGGAATCATCCGACCATGC
>CAMNDR010000149.1 GCA_946535685.1 uncultured Clostridia bacterium
CGGAGGGGGCGGCTATTTCGTGATTGTGCACTATAATACTCCAGAAAATTGATTTTCGTGCGGTTCCGGGATAGATGGTTGACTTTCCTTTCATATTCTGCTATAATAAAAAGTGTGTGCATATTGCTGCAGCACTGGCTGCAAATTCCGGCACACCTGAGGTAATGTATGCTGCAAAAACTGCGAGCCTATGCGTCGCTCCTCCGGATCCGGCACTGGATCAAGAACGGCATCCTTCTGATCCCGGCTTTTTACGGCGGCGCGATCCTGCAGAAGGATATCCTGCTCAAACTCCTGATCGGTTTTTTGTCCTTTGCCTGCTGCGCATCGGCCATCTATACGGTCAATGACCTGTGCGATATCGAAAAAGACCGCAGCCATCCCGTCAAATGCAAGCGCCCGCTCGCCAGCGGCGCTGTTTCCCGGGCAGAGGCGGTCGTCCTGATCTGCATCTGCACGGGCGCTGCGCTGGTGCTGGACTGGCTGCTGTGCGGACTGCGCATCGGGGCGCTGATCCCGGTGCTGTATCTGCTGCTCAATCTCCTGTACAGCCTGTCCTGGAAAAATAAGCCTGTCGCCGACATCGTCATCCTCGTTTCAGGCTTCTTCCTGCGGATGCTGTACGGCTCCTATATCACGGATGTGCGCATTTCAAGCTGGCTCTATCTGACGCTCATCTCCCTGTCGGTGTTCATGGCGTTCGGCAAGCGCCGGAATGAAAAGCGAAGCTGCGGCGAGATCACGAGAACTGTCCTGAAACATTATTCCGACAACTTTCTCAACAGCAGCATGTATGTGTATCTGGCGATATTCCTGGTATTCTATGCGCTCTGGAGCACGGAGGGCAGCACGCTGCCGGGGATGATCTATACCACGCCGCTGGTGTTCATCATGACCATGCGCTATACCTATATGCTCGAACAGGATGCACACGGAAATCCCGTGGACATGATCCTCGGAGACTGGGTGCTGCTGCTGCTCGGAGCGCTGTATGCGGCGTTTCTTCTTGTGATGCTCTATTTTCCGGGGGTGCTGCATGAACGTCTATGATTTCGACGGAACGGTCTACAAAGGCGACAGCTCAGTGGATCTTTGCGGCTTCGTGATGCGGCGCCATCCGGAGGCGCTGCGGCATCTGCCCGCATTTGCGGCGGCGGCTGTGCAGAAGAAAGCCGGGAGGATCACCACAAGAGCGCTCAAGGAGGTCTTTTTCCGCTTCCTGGCGGATGTGCCGGATATGGAGCAGGAGCTTGGGCTGTTCTGGCAGAGCCATGCGCAGAAGATCATGCCCTGGTATCTCGAATGCCGGCAGCCGACGGATGTCATCATCTCAGCGTCGCCGGAATTTCTGCTTTTGCCGGTCTGCCGGAAGCTCGGCACCGGCATGCTCATCGCCTCGCAGGTCGATGCGCACAGCGGCCGGTTCCTCGGCGAGAACTGCAAGGGTGCCGAAAAAGTGCGGCGTTTCCGTGAAGTGTATCCGGATGCGGAGATCGGGCGGTTCTATTCCGATTCCGTGTCCGATCTGCCGATGGCGCAGCTTGCGCAGGAGGCGTTTCTCATCAGGAAGGGATGCCCCGTTGCGTGGGACATCCGGAAAGGAGCTCAGGTATGAGTGAAACAAGCGAAAAGACGGAAAAACAGGAAAAGGGATCCGGCAAACCAGCTCCGGGCAGCGGACTGAAGGCATTCGCCCGGAAAAAGGAAAATGACGGGACCGACCTGCGGGGATGGTTCAGAAGGCTCGTCACGCACACGGACGGCCGGACAGAATCGGCGCTGCCGGTGCAGATCGCATATTGTTATCTGGCGATCCCGATGGCGATCTTCCTGCTCGGCTGGCTCAGAACCCCGATCGCTTTTTTTATGGTGTGCGTGCTTGGTGCGGGGCTGTTCTTTGCCTGTAAGCATGCGCCGAGCATGGATGTAAGTGCCCTGACGAAGGCCAATCTGCCGAAGGCCGCTGTGATCGTGCTCCTGGCGGCAGTCTGGGTCTATTTTTCCGGCATCGGCGGATATGCGTATCAGAATTATGACCATATGTGGCGCAATGCCATCCTTGAAAAGCTCGTCAGCAGCGACTGGCCGGTCATTGTGACGGATACCGGGGACTATTTTGACAAGCCTGTGGCGTTCATCTATTACTTTGCGCTCTGGCTTCCGGCGGCATGCTGGGGCAAGCTGTTCGGGCTGGAGGCAGCACAGGGATTTCTGTATCTCTGGTGCGTGATCGGCGTGCTGCTGGTCTTCACGCTGCTGCTGGGACTGAGCAGGCGGCTGTCGCCGTGGATCGTGATCGGGTTCATCTTTTTCAGCGGCCTGGATGCGGTCGGGGAATTTATCCTGCACAACAATGCGGATTATCTCTGGTTCACCGGCAATCATCTGGAAAACTGGGCGTATGGTTTCCAGATGTCCTCGGTGACGACGCAGTTGTTCTGGGTATTCAACCAGGCCATTCCGGCGTGGCTCATCACGCTGCTGATGCTGCTGCAGAAGGACAACCGTTCGCTGGTGTTTGTCTATTCGTTCAGCTTTATGACCTGTACACTTCCGGCGATCGGGATGCTGCCGGTCATCGGCTGCATCTTCATCCGGCGCATCGTGCAGGTGTACGACAAGAGCAGGAGCTTCAAGGAGAATCTGCGGCCTGTGCTGCTGGATTTCTGCACCTTCCAGAATCTCTGCACAGGCCTGCTGCTCACACTGGTGTCCTGCCTGTTCCTGAAATCCAACACAACAGGCGGTTCCGGCTTCCGGCTGAATGATATGGAGCGGCTGCTGGCGCCGTATCTGATCTTTACGCTGCTGGAATTTGTGGTGTATTATCTGGCGATCTATGCGAAGAAAAAGCGGGATCCGCTGTATTGGGTCACCTTTGCGACGCTGCTTCTGGTGCCGCTGGTGGGATTCGGGGAGCATGTGGATTTTGTGATGCGTGCATCCATTCCGTCGCTGATTGTGCTGTATACGATGATCGTGGAGGCACTCTGCGGCTATCGTGCATCCGGTGAAAAGGCTGCAGCGCTTGTGCTGACAGGGCTGCTGGTGCTGGGCGGTCTGACGGCATATCATGAGATCGACCGTTCGGTCTGCGGCAGTGTGGATCATGCAAGAGATCCTGAGATCATCGTCACAGCCAGTGAGATCGACCTGTTTGAGGATGGCAAGCGGGGGAATTTCTTCGGGGAATACCAGGATTCGGTATTCTTCAGATATCTGGCGAAATAAAGGATAACGAAGATAATGAAAACGAGCCCACGGGATTCCGAGGGCTCGTTTCAGTTTGTCAAAAAGGAAAAGCCCCCTCCCCATTGGGGAGGGGGTTGGGGGTGGGGTCAACTGATCGCATCCGTGATCTTTTCATAGAAATTCAGAACGCCCGTAGTGCCGGTCAGGCTGCGGCGGCGGACAGTCAGATGCGAGTTCTCGCCGTTGATCGCTGCAAGATAGACATTCTCATCTGCGGTCTGGTAAAGCGTCAGCTCCGTCACCGTTCCGTCTGCAGCGGTGAACCGGAAGCTGCAGTCCGGCTCGGCCTCCTCGGGAAGCTCCGCATCAGGCAGAAGCTCCTCCCAGGTCAGATTGCTGACCGTGTCATACAGGTTCTTGTGCAGTGTCTGCACATTGGCATCCATGCCGCTCAGATCCCGGCCGTTCAGGCTGCAGGTGCCTGCCTGTGCATCCATCTCCATCGTGAAGCTCAGGTCGTCCACCTTTGCTTCAAGCGAGCGTGCATTGGCATAGGGCAGCTCCACAAGCTGGCGGATGAGCAGCTCTGCAGGGCTCAGATCCAGGAATCCGGATGTCTGGGCATTCAGAACGGCGACCTGCCCCGATCCCTTGCTGAGAACGTACATACCGCCGTCAGGATGGGGCGCAAAGAGCAGCTCCTCCGTCAGATCGCCGGTCTTGACGGTCAGCGTGTAGGCGGGCTTGTCAAGGCCGTAGGCGGCAGCATCTTCCGGCTTTTCAAGGATAGTCTCAAAGGATGTGTATTCAACTCGGGTCAGCGATGTGAGCATGGAGCTGACCTGCGCCGAATTGATATTGGCACCCTTGTACGGTGCAAGCATTTCCCAGAGACCGGATTTCTTGCTGAGGTCAACCACGGTCTCGGTGCCTTTTTTCAGACAGAACCCGTCGATGCTGACATCTGCACCTTCGAGCATGCTGCGGCTTTTCAGATACGCTGTGCCGCCCCGGAGCGTCTCGCCCTCGGTATAATCCACGGCATAAATATGGCTGTCGTCCGGCAGGCTCACGTACCAGTATTCCTGCGTGACGGATGCGGATCCGACATAGAGCGTATAGCTTTT
>CAMNDR010000150.1 GCA_946535685.1 uncultured Clostridia bacterium
CCTGTTCGGTACAGCACCAGAGCAGAGCTGCTCACGCTCTTCTCTTCGGCGGCATTGCCTTTTGCGGAACTTCACCGGGCTGAGCGCCCTCAGAACCGCTACTCATCGCAGCCGCACCTCTATCCTACCTCTATCATAGCATTTCTTGACCGATTTGTCAAGGGCATTTTCTGAAAAAGGGAGTTAAATATGAAAAAATCTGATTTTTATTACGATCTGCCGGAGGAACTCATCGCACAGACACCCATCGAACCGAGAAACGCATCCCGGATGATGTGTGTCGACAAGCGAACCGGAAGCGTGGAACATCGCCATTTTTATGACCTTGGCGAGTATCTGCGGCCGGGTGACCTGCTGGTGATGAATGATTCGAGAGTACTGCCGGCACGGCTCTACGGTGAAAAGGAAGGAACTGGCAGTTTTGTCGAATTTCTGCTCCTGACCCAGCACGGCGACAAGCTCTGGGAGATCATCTGCAGACCCGGCAAGAAATGCAAGCCAGGGGCGAAGTTCTCCTTCGGCGGCGGACGGCTGACGGCAGAGGTGATCGAAGTGCTTGAGGACGGCAACCGGATCGTGCAGTTTTCGTGCGAGGGGAATTTCTACACGGCGCTCGATGAGGTCGGGCAGATGCCGCTGCCTCCCTATATCACTGAAAAACTGCAGGATAAGGAGCGCTACCAGACGGTCTATTCCCGTGAGCTCGGCTCTGCGGCGGCACCGACGGCGGGACTGCATTTCACGAAGGAAATGCTCGCAGAGCTTGAAGCACAGGGCATCGGGACTTCCTATGTCACGCTGCATGTAGGGCTTGGCACCTTCCGGCCTGTCAAGGAGGACGACATCTTAAAGCATCATATGCACACGGAGCATTTCGTGCTCCCGCAGGAGACGGCTGACCGCATCAACGAGACAAAGGCGAGGGGCGGACGGGTGATCTCCGTCGGAACGACCTCCTGCCGGACGCTCGAAAGTGCGGCGCAGCGCTGCGGCGAAAAGCTGACGGCCTGTGAGGGGGACACGGATATTTTCATCTATCCGGGGTACGAGTTCAAGGTGATCGACGGGCTCATCACAAATTTCCACCTGCCAGAGAGCACGCTCATCATGCTGGTGTCGGCGTTTATGGGGTATGAGCACACGATGGCGGCGTACAAGACCGCCGTGGAGGAGCGCTACAGGTTCTTCTCGTTCGGGGATGCGATGTTCATTGCGGATATGGATACTGCAGAATAAAAGGAGCAAGGATATGGAACATAGCAGAATGCTGGCCGTCAGGGAAACGGAGACGAATTATCTTCCCTGCTTTGAGGTCACGTATGCGGCTTCCTTTGACGAAGCAAAGAAAATGATAATCGAGGCAGAGGCAAATCATGCACCGTTCGATCAGTTAGATCTTCCGGTCTACGATTCAGATGAATTCTGGGAATTTATCGAATGGATGGAATCAACCGAAAGGTATTACCCTTTTTCGATCTACGGAACGAACAATCCCTTCGTATTTACAAAAATCCGTAATGAAGCGAGAAGAAGGGGATTCAGTTTCCTGGACTAAAACTTAGAAGGAGCCAGCTTATGAACGAAACAGAATTTCTTGGAATGAAAAAAGCAGCATTACAGCGGTTTTTCTCCCGGATGAACCCGCAGCAGCTCGAAGCCATCATGACCGTGAAAGGCCCGGTGCTGGTGCTTGCCGGGGCAGGCTCCGGCAAGACGACTGTCATCGTCAACCGCATTGCCAATATGGTGCTGTTCGGAGATACGGCCTATACGGAAACGCCCGTTCCCGGCACAGAGGATCTTGCGGCGCTGCAGACCTATATTGACGGCGGACGCATGCCGACCGGAGAGCTGCGGGATCTGATCGCTGCGGAGCCGGTGCGGCCGTGGCAGATCCTCGCCATCACCTTCACCAACAAGGCCGCCGGAGAGCTGAAAACCCGGCTTTCCGATACGCTCGGCGAGGATGCGCAGGATATCCATGCGGCGACCTTCCATTCGGCATGCGTGCGGATCCTGCGGGGATGCATCGACCGGATCGGCTACGAAAGCGGGTTCACGATCTATGATGCCGATGACAGCCTGCGGCTGATGAAGGCGGTCATGAAGGAACTGGATGTGCCGGAGAAGAAGTTTGCACCGAAGTCCGTTCTGGGAACGATCAGCCATGCCAAGGACAGGCTGCTTGATCCGGAAACGTTCGCAGCAGAGGCCGGGAATGATTACTGGAATACGGTCGTGGCAAAGCTCTATGCAGAATACCAGAAACGGCTGCGGGCGGCGAATGCGCTCGATTTCGATGACCTGATCTGCCGCACGGTGCAGGTGTTTGAGGAAAATCCCGATATTCTGGAGAAATACCAGCGCCGGTACCGCTATATCCTGGTGGACGAGTACCAGGATACGAACTATGCACAGTACCGGCTCGTGAGCCTGCTTTCGGCAGAGCACGGGAACCTCTGCGTGGTCGGCGACGATGACCAGAGCATTTACCGGTTCCGGGGAGCGACCATCGAGAATATCCTGCAGTTCGAGGAGCAGTTCCCGGGCTGCAAGACCATCCGGCTGGAGGAGAATTACCGCTCGACGCAGCATATCCTTGATGCCGCAAACGGCGTGATCGCAAACAATCAAGGACGCAAGGAGAAACGCCTCTGGACGGCAGCGGGCGACGGCGAACAGGTCATCCTGCGCAAGCTCCCGGATGAGCAGGCAGAGGCCGATTTCATCGCACAGACGATCAAAAAGGGCGTGGATGAAGGAAAAACCTACACGGACTATGCGGTGCTCTACCGGATGAATGCACTGTCGAACGCTGTGGAGCGCTCGCTCATCCGGGCAAAGATCCCCTACCGGGTATTCGGCGGCGTGCGCTTCCTTGACCGGAAGGAGATCAAGGACGTAACGGCATATCTCTGCGTGATCCAGAATCCGCATGATCTCGTGCGGTTTGAGCGCATCGTCAATGTTCCGAAGCGCGGCATCGGTGATGCGACTGCCGCCAACGTGCTGCGCATTGCACAGGATCTTGGCATGACGCCGCTTGAGGTCATCAAAAACTGCGGGGATTTCCCGGTTCTGGCAAAGCGAAGTGCCGCACTTCTGCGGTTTTCGGCGCTCATGGACGAGTTGATCGAAGCATCGGAAATGCTGCCGATGGAGGAGCTGTTTGACGAGCTGCTCGAAAAGACGGGCTATATGAAAATGCTCGAAGAAGAGGGCGACACCGGCGAGACACGCATCGAGAACGTACAGGAATTCCGCTCAAATATCGTCAATTACTGCAAGGATAATGAAGATGCATCGCTGGAAGGATTCCTGGAGGAGACGGCGCTTTATACGGATGCTGACCGGGCAGGTGATGACAATGTGGTCTCGCTCATGACGATGCATGCAGCGAAAGGTCTGGAGTTCGATACGGTCTTTGCGATCGGCATGGAGACGGGCATTTTTCCGAGTATGCGCAGCATGGATACACCGGAGGATACCGAGGAGGAGCGGCGGCTTGCTTATGTAACGATCACAAGAGCCAAGCGGCATCTCTATCTGACGCATGCGGACACCCGGATGCTGTTCGGGCGGACGGCCTACAACCCGCTCTCCCGCTTTGTCAAGGAGATCCCGGAGGAGCATCTGAAAAAGGAGCAGCCTGAGAAAGCCGCTGTTTCTGCGGAAATCCCGACGGCATCCGGCATTTCGGGCATCCGCCGGCAGATGGCCGCCATCCAGCGGCAGAAGCCGACAACGGTCACGGAAGTGCCCGTTCTGGCGGCCGGCGACCGGGTGTTCGACAAGGGCTTTGGCGAGGGAACGGTACTGCGGGCAGAACCGATAGCGGGAGACTGCCTGCTCGAAATCGCCTTTGACAGGGTCGGCACAAAGAAGCTGATGGCAAAATATCGCAAGATCACGAAGCTATGAGGTGAAAATGATGAACCGTGCAATGGACATTACCCGCGAGGAACGTGAGCTGTTGACTTTGCTGCGTGCAAGACCGGCGGTGTATCTCGGCGGACATGCGGGACTGCATGAATTACAGGAGTTCATCCGCGGCTATGAGATCGCACTGATGCGGCGGTCACTGACAGATGTGCGGATCCTGCCGGAGGGCTTTCAGGGATTTGTGGAGGAGCTGTTCAACCTCCCGCTCGGCGGTCAGATGGGCTGGTGGACGATCATTTCACAGCAGGAGACGGATAATTACCGCGCAATGGAGCTTTTCTGGAGACTGCTCGATGAATACCTGACGGGGATCCGGTGTGAACCGTTCCCGAAGCCTGTCCTGGGAGATATCCTCCAGGACGAGACCTGTGACATC
>CAMNDR010000151.1 GCA_946535685.1 uncultured Clostridia bacterium
ACCCCGATCGGGGCTGCCGCCCCGAACCCTGCAAAATAGCTTTTTTGACAGTCTGCTGAGGGGGGCGGCTATTTCGTGATTGCGCACTATCATACTCCAGAAAATTGATTTCCGTGCTCTGTGCGGTGTTGCCCTTGATTTTTGCAGTGCAGTGTGCTATAATAAAGGCAGCAAATCCCGCAGGAAAGGAGGCACCGCCGTGGGAAAATCCAAAAAGCGCTCTGCAAGGGGGCTGTATGTACTGCTGCTTCTGGCAGTGCTGCTGCTGCTCGGCGCAGGTGTGATGCTTCTGCTGCGGCAGACGCAGCCCGCACCGGCACCGCTGCCGGTCGTTGAAACAGCGCCGCCCTCCATCCCTGCGGTCACAACGGCAGCCGCCGAAACCACAGCGGCCGCCGTCACAACAGCCGCCGCCGATACCGCCGATACCACCGCAGCGCCGGTGCTTCCGCCCGGTTCGGTCACGGGGCTGCGCCTGAGCTTTTACCATGCCGTGATGTACCTCGGCGATCCCGGGATCATGCCGGTGGTGTTCCTCGAACCGGAGGATGCCGCCGACAAGCGGGAGCGCTGGGAAAGCTCGGATCCGTCCGTCGCCGCCGTCGATGAGAGCGGGAAGATCACCGCTGTCAGCGAGGGGCGCTGCATCATCCGCTGCAGCTCTGTCAGCAATCCGTCTGCTGCGGCAGAGGTGATCGTGACGGTCGAGCCTGTGCCGGAAATGCGCACCACGCCCGCCATGAGCACGCCCTCCTCCACGACCCACACCGTGACCGTGGACGAGACCCGCAAGGACATCAGCGTCATCGGCGGCATCACCTATGTGCAGGGTGTCATGATCGTCAACAAGACCTATCCGCTGCCGGAAAGCTACAACCCCGGCGGGCTGATCCCGGAGGCGGCCGAAGCATTTTCCGAGATGCGGGAAGCGGCATCGGCCGAGGGCATCTATCTGTTCTCGCATTCGGATTTCCGCTCGCACTGGAGCCAGGCGGCCATCTACAGCAATTATGTCTACCGGGACGGCATAGACGGTGCAGACCGCTATTCCGCCCGTGCAGGCTATTCCGAGCACCAGACCGGCATGGTCATTGATGTCAACTGGCCGGGCGAGGCCTTCAACGGCACGGCAGAAGCGGACTGGCTTGAACAAAACTGCTGGAAATACGGCTATATCATCCGCTATCCCCGTGACAAAGAGGATTCCACCGGCTATAAATACGAATCCTGGCATATCCGCTATGTCGGCAGGGAATGGGCCAGGGAGATCACGGAGAGCGGTCTTTCGATGGAGGAATATTTCAACGTGCCGTCCGTCTATCCGGCGGCATGAGCACGAAGCGAACTGAAACGTTTTTGATCCGGCTTTTTTCACTGCGAAGCATTCCTTCAGGGAAAAAGCTGGTCGCCGTCCGCAGTGAGCGAGATCCCCTGTTCTGACGCATCCGGTGCCGCAAGCTGCGCCCGGATGCGTTTTCGTTCGTCCGCCGCTTCCGGTGAAAACAGATCATTGCAGCTATAGAACGCAAAGCCGTCCGCTGCTCCGGCACGGAGCTCCTGCAGTTCATCGGAGAGCACGGTGCTGTTTTCCAGCCATTCCTCTGCGCCGCTTCCCGCCCAGGGATCCTCCTTCCCGACCTTGTAGGCAGCCAGCCCGATCACGAGGGTGCTGCTGTCTGCCGCCGCTTCCCACCAGTGGAGCGTGGCAGTGAACGGACAGACCGCATTCCGGTAGCCGTAATAGATCTGCGGCACGATCCAGTCGCAGTACCCCGGCTCACTGCACCAGAGCGCCGCATCCGCATAGAGCTGCTCCTTGTCCGTCTCCGGATTGCCCTGCGGACTGACGCTGAAGATCAGCGAGGGATCCTGCGCCTTGACCGTGTCATACAGCAGCTTCACCAGAGCGCTGCAGTTGTCCCGCCGCCATGCCGCAAGATCGGCCTGTCCGCTCTCCCGGAAGGCTGCGGCATCAAAGTCCGGATCCGTCGTCGGATAGAAATAATCGTCGATATGCAGCCCTTCCACCGGGTACTTCGCCAGAATCTCCGCAGCGCCGTCCGCCGCAAGCTGCCGTGCCTCTGGATAGGCAGGATTCAGCCAGAAATGCCCGTCCGCCTCCACGATCCTGCTGCCGTTCATCGCAGGATCCTCGTACCACTGCCGCAGGACATAGCGCTCCTCCGTCCCGGCAAGCACGTCCGGCGTCTGGCAGCGCAGCGGATTGATCCACGCATGCACCGCAAGTCCCTGCGCATGCGCCTGCGCCGTCATGACCGCCAGCGGATCATAATCCCCCGTGAGATACGCACCCCGCGGGAACAGATCCGACGCATAATAGGCATCTCCATAGGCACGGACATGCAGAAAGACCGTGTTCAGCCCCAGGGCGGCACAGTCCGCAAATACCTCTGCGACCGTCTCCCGGAACTGCGCCTCGGTTTTCCCCGTCATCCACGCCGCATAGTGCATGACCGGGATCCAGACCGCCCGGATCTCCCCGGTTTCCTCCGCGTTTTCCGCCGTTCCGGCAGGGGCGAGCTGCCCCGGATCCTGCTCCCAGTACTCCGGCGCCTTGCCGCATCCCGCCAGCAGCATCACCGCTGTGAGCAGACAAACTGTCATCCTGCGCATGTGCATTCCTCCTCTGCTGCAGTCCTGCATTGGTAAACTATATGCACAGGACGGGGACATGATACCGATATTTTGTATACGGAACTGAAAAAATGCCGAAAATCGAAAAAAGACTTTTCTTTTTTCGCCGTTTGTGCTATAATATAAAATGTTCGTGCAGAGGAATGCTCTGCCAGTGGAACCCGAATGACGATCGCACCGGCGGCAGATACAGGGCAGATCCGGCCGCCCCGGTGCTGTGCGAAAGAAACGGAGTGTTGCAGTATGGCAAAAACGAAGAAGAAAAAGAAGAACAGCCAGAAGGCGCAGGAGCAGAATTATCTGGCGCAGGCGCTGGACATTGCGCTGACGATCGCCGTGGCTGCAGGTCTGGTCTATTCCGGCTACCGGGTCATTGCCGGCGGCGTGAAGATCGACCAGGGCTTTGTCCCCGGCAGCGGTGAGGTCACCGCCACCGAGGAGACGACCACCGAGCCGCAGCCGGAATTCCAGACGGTCGAGGTCGCCAATGCCGAGGTGCATGAGGGCCCGCTCGTGCTGGTCAACAACTACAACGCCTTCGCCGGTTCAGAGTCTGACCTGGTCAGCCTGTATGAGGTGAAGATGGAGAAGGAGAGCCACAGCTTCAGCGTCCGTGACGGTGAGCTGCAGGTCATGCCCGAGATGGCAGATGCCGTGATCGCAATGCTCGATGATTTCTATGAGGCGAACTATGACGACAATATCCTCGTCATTTCCGGCCACCGCACCCTGGAGCAGCAGCAGGCGACCTACGATGAATATGAGAATGCAGAGGAGGACGAGAAGCCGCAGCGCCGTGCCGCAAAGCCCGGCTACAGCGAGCACCAGACCGGCTATGCTGTTGACTTTTCGCTCTATGACGGGACGGATTACGACGGCACCGGGATCTATTCCTGGATCGACGAGCACTGCGCCGAATACGGCCTGATCCTGCGCTATCCGGAAGACAAGACCGACCTGACCGAGATCATGTACGAGTCGTGGCATTACCGCTATGTCGGCGTACCGCATGCCTCCGTCATCATGGACAAGGGTCTGTGCCTGGAGGAATACATCGACCTCGTCAAGGAGTACAGCTTCGAGGGCGAGCACCTGATGGCATCCGATGCGTCCGGCAAGTCCTATGAGATCTACTACTGCCCCGCCGACAGCAGCCAGGAGAGCACCCTCGTTCCCGTGCCCAATGACACGGAGAACTACACCATCCAGGGCAATAATGTGGACGGCTTCATCATCACGATCGAGACCGGCGCTGCATCTGCAGCACCCGCAGATGCAGAGGAATCCTCTGCGGCGGACGGCGAGGAGAGTGAAACCCCTGCGGAGGAATCCCAGGAGGACGGCGCAGACGATGCCGGAGAGGACGCAGCGGACGAAGCTGCCTGAGTTGTGCAGAGTACACAATACTTTGTGCCTCTTTGTAACAGATACGTACAATTTGAAAAAAGCGCTTGCTATTGGAAGCAGATTGTGCTATAATATAGGATAGGAAACAAGCCGGTTTCCCTGCTTCAGTCTGTCAAAATGTTTGTTCTGCGCCGTATGGCGCATGGGGGTGCAGGGGCGCAATGCCAACAACTTAGCAGAACCCAAATCTGCGGGTGCAGGGCTGCATAGTCC
>CAMNDR010000152.1 GCA_946535685.1 uncultured Clostridia bacterium
CTTCTCGGCAATTCTGCGGGCTCTGCCGTATGCCTTGTCCGCATGGATGATGAAGGAGAGCGCATCGACGATCTCACCGTTGAGGAGAATATCGAGCTTGACGAGCTTCGACGGTGCATAGCCCATCAGCTCATAGTCAAACGAAGCATAGCCGCGGGTGCGGGATTTGAGGGCATCGAAGAAATCATACACGATCTCATTCAAAGGCAGCTCATATTTGAGCGTCACGCGGGTCTCGTCAAGGAACTGCATGTCCTTGAAGGTACCGCGGCGATCCTGGCACAGATCCATGACATTGCCGACAAATTCCTGCGGCACCAGAATGTCTGCCTTGACCATCGGCTCCTCGGCCGAAGCGATCAGCGAGGGATCGGGGTAATTGGTCGGATTGTCAATATACTGAACACTTCCGTCCGTCAGCGTGACCTTGTAGATAACGCTCGGTGCGGTCGTGATGAGATCGAGATTGTACTCGCGTTCCAGCCGCTCCTGGATGATCTCCATATGCAGAAGCCCCAGGAATCCGCAGCGGAATCCGAAGCCGAGTGCCACGGAAGTCTCCGGCTCGAAGGACAGCGCCGCATCGTTGAGCTGCAGCTTTTCGAGCGCATCCCGCAGATCGCCGTACTTGGCGCCGTCTGCCGGATAGATGCCAGAAAAGACCATCGGATTGACCTTGCGGTAGCCGGGGAGGGCTTCGTCACAGGGCGCATCTGCCAGCGTCACGGTATCGCCGACCTGCGTATCACCGATGCTCTTGATGGATGCAGCGATATAGCCGACCTCGCCGGCGGTCAATGTGCCGGTGTTGACGAGCTGATCGGTCGTCATATAGCCGGTCTCTACCACAGTAAATTCACTTCCGGTCGCCATCAGGTGAATAGTGTCGCCGACCTTGACCGTGCCGTCTTTCACACGGACGTAGATGATAACGCCCTTGTAGCTGTCGTAATAGCTGTCGAAGATGAGCGCCTTCAGCGGAGCTTCCGGATCACCCTGCGGTGCAGGAATGTCCGTCACGATGCGTTCAAGCACTTCCTCGACATTCGTGCCGAGCTTGGCGGAGATGCGGGGCGCATCCATTGCCGGGATGCCGATGACATCCTCGACTTCCTTGCAGACGACCTCCGGCTGTGCAGAGGGCAGGTCGATCTTGTTGACAACCGGCACGACCTCAAGGTCATGCTCGATCGCAAGGTAGGTATTGGCAAGGGTCTGTGCCTCGATGCCCTGCGATGCATCCACGATCAGGATCGCACCCTCACAGGCAGCCAGCGACCGGGAAACCTCATAGTTGAAGTCCACATGGCCGGGCGTGTCGATGAGGTTGAAAACATAGGTCTCGCCGTCCTGCGCCGTGTAATTCAGGCGCACGGCTCTTGCCTTGATCGTGATGCCGCGTTCACGCTCAAGATCCATATTATCCAGGATCTGCTGCTCCATATCCCGCTCTGCGACCGTGCGGGTCTTTTCCAGGATGCGGTCGGCAAGCGTGGATTTGCCGTGGTCGATATGGGCGATAATGCAGAAATTTCTGATGTTCTCTGAATTCAAGTCTGTTCCTCCGTTCCAAGTAGTCTTTATCATTATAACACATTCTGCGTGAAAAAGCAAGTAAAAAGGGACATTCGTTCATTGACTATCACATTTTGAACTGCTATAATGGAAAAGAAAGGGGATGAAGCCATGCTGAGTGACAAGCAGATCGCAGCAGTGCGCTGGTATACCGGCGATGTGGAGGGAACGGATCCGTTCTGGGGGGATCCGAAGGCCTATGTGGGGATCAATGCCCTGTTTTTCCCCGGAATAGAAACGGAACGCATGCGGGCAGCAGAGGGGAAGCCGCTGAATCCGGCGCTGCTCTCGGAGGAAAAACGCCTGCGGGATGTGCTCGGAGCGCTGCTTTCGGCGTTTCAGCCTGTAAAAATGCCGCTGCAGACGTTCCGGGTCGAGCGTATGGCGGATTATATGCAAATGCGCCATGCAGGGAAGACCCTGAGCTTCACCTCGACTTCGCTGGCCGGATTCCTGAGCGCTTATCAGGATCGGCGGGGCATTGCATTGCTGCAGTTTGCGCTCCCGGCAGGCACTCCGGTCATCCATATGGCACAGGCACTGCCGGACTATGCCAAGGCGGAGGAGGCAGAGGTGCTGCTTCCGCCGTGTCTGGGGATGCGGTTTACGGAACAGCCGCTGCTGCCGGAACAGCAAAGCATTCTCGATGCGGACGGAAATCCGCCGGCATGCTGTGTGAGGGCAGTTCCAGGGAAGATCATTCCTCCTGCGCAGAGCATCGCTGCTGACGGACATGCCGCCGGGATGCGTGTCTTTGCAGCACTTGGCAGGGGAGAGGAGCCGGATGCGGAGGATGTTGTTGTCTATACAGCATGGAAAGCGGCGCTGACGGGCGATCTGGTAGAAAAATCTCTGTTTGGTCAGGAAAAATAAAAATGTCCACCAAATCTGCAAAAAATCTGTTGTAATGACAACTGAAATCGTTTATACTATAATTGTATAGATATATCCGCTCTATTTCTGGATAGAAAGAAGGTTATCACAGTGCAAAAGTCTTACTTTTCTGCAAAGCCGCTGGCGGTGCTGCTCACGGCGGCGATGACGGCATCCTGCCTACCGGTCATTCCGGCGGCTGCAGCGGCAAAGACGGTTGTCAACAGCGTTGGCAGTGTCAAGGAATCGGCGCAGATGCGCGGAAGCGGCGCCGAAATCGTTCACGACAGCACACGGGATTCCGATGTGCTCGATCTCCACGGGAATGCATTCGGCGGCGGCTGGCTGGAGCTGCCGAAGTTCTTCGCAGAGGGATGCGGCGACGGCTTCACGTTTTCACTGCAGTACAAATTAGCGGAAGATACCGCCAATTATTCCCGTCTCTTCCAGTTTGCGACCGTTCCCTTTGGTACGGGCAATGCGCCGTCCTATTCCTCGCCCGATATCTCGGTCGATGTCAAGGACAAGACCGCATTCCGTGCCAGTGTTTTTGCCGGGACCGGCGATTCTACGGCAAATGACGAGAAGCACCGGGCGATCTATGACCTCGATGCGGCACCGGACACGGGCTGGCATACGATGACAGTTGTCTGTACATCTTCAAACGTGACGTATTATATTGACGGCAAGGCTGTGGACTACACATCTGAGACCATCGCTGATGTGGCACCGAATCTGTTCGACGGAAAAACGCTGGCAGCGTATACGTTCAACTCCGTCGGGCACTCAGTCTATTCCGATAAGGATATCCGTGCAAAGATCGACAATGTTGCGTTCTTCCGCCGTGCGCTCACGGCTGCGGAAGCAGCGGATCTGCCCGATGATCCTGCGTATCTTTACACATTCGAGGCGGAAACCCTTGAAGAAGCACCGCCTGCTGTCTATGAGCAGGAAAGCGCAAAGACCCTCGGCGGTGCTGCGATCACCAGCATCCCGGAGATGTATACTGCATCCCCGGACGGAAAGCTCCTGACGAAGATCTGGACGGACGGCAGCCGCTATTACTATTCTGTCCACAAGGATACCGGTGAGGTCGTGATCGAGCCTTCGCAGCTCGGCATCGTGACCACGGACGCGGATATGTCCTCCGGCTTTACGGGCGCAGCGCCCGCGCCGACCTTCTCCGAACAGGACGAGACCTATTCCATGCCCTATGGCAAGCATCATGATATCCGCAATCATTACACCGAGATGAGCTTCCCGCTGCAGAAGGGCGATACCATCATGACAGTGACGTTCCGTGTCTATGATGACGGTGTCGGCTACCGCTATAGCTTCAACAAGGGCGCATCCATCAAGTCTGAAGCGAGCCAGATCATCTTCCCGCAGAACAGCACATTCTGGGGCAACTGGCCGAATGCGACCTATGAATGGGATATGGTCGAGCTCTCCACGCAGAAGATCACCGACGCCTGGGCGGATTATTCCTGTCCGTTCACCGGTCATATTGCCGGCCATAGTTGGGTGACAGTCTCCGAGGCAAATGTCTTCAACGAGGACGATCCGTACTGTGCCTGCTGTCTGCGGACAGAGGGCGGCAGCCGTGCGCTTTCGTGGAAATTCGGCGTCAAGGAGGAGGATGTGAGCTTCTCCAAGGCGTTCCATACCCCGTGGCGTGCCGTCATCATCTCCGATGATCTCAACGGTATGGCAAACAGCGACCTCATCATGAACCTGAACCCCGGAAACCGTCTTGAAGACACCAGTTGGATCAAGCCCGGCAAGACGGCGTGGTCATGGTGGTCGTCCGGGG
>CAMNDR010000153.1 GCA_946535685.1 uncultured Clostridia bacterium
ACTCGGCCAGATCCATGAGGAAATACTTGAGATAGGACGAGCACAGGCCGGTGTTGCCGTCGCTGCCGGTCTCCTCCTTGTCGGTGAGGATGACCACGCTCGTGTGCTGCGGCGCTTCGGTATCGAGCGAGGCACGGAATGCCGGATAGGAGCACACTCTGTCGTCATGGCCGTAAGCGCCGATCATGCTGCGGTCGAAGCCGACCTCCTTTGCCGGGAATGCGGGAACGATCTCAAGCTCTGCGGAGAGGAAATCATCCTCGGTGATGCCGTACTTCTCGTTGAGAAGCTGCAGCAGGCGGAGCTTGACGAGGTCGGAGCCGGAATCCTCCCGGAACGGCATGGAGCCGATGACGATGTTCAGCTCCTCGCCCTTGATGCCGGTGGCAAGCGGACGCTTCATCTGCTCGGTGGCAAGATGCGGCAGCAGGTCGGTGATATAGAATACCGGATCGCCGGCATCCTCGCCGATGCGGACAGTGATCTTTTCGCCGTCGCTGCGCACGATCACGCCGTGAAGGGACAGCGGGATGGCCGTCCACTGGTATTTCTTGATGCCGCCGTAGTAATGGGTCTTGAAATAGCCGATCTCCTCGGATTCATACAGCGGGTGCTGCTTGAGATCGAGGCGGGGCGAGTCGATATGCGCTGCACACAGCCGCACGCCCTCGGTGATGGGCGCCTTGCCGATGGTCGCCAGGATCACGGCCTTGCCCCGGTTATTGAGGTAGACCTTGTCGCCTGCCCTGAGCTGCATGCCGGGGGTGAACGGACAAAAGCCCTTTGCTTCCAGCTCCCGGATAAAGAAGCCGGCAGCCTCCCGTTCGGTCTTGCACTCGTTCATGAATGCGGTATAGTCCGCACAGAAGGCATCGCAGGCCTGGAGCTCCTTGTCGTCCATGCGCTGCGCAGCGTGCTTCTTTTCGGAGAAAAGCGCTTCCTTCAGCGCTTTTGCATCTTTTGCTTCTTTCTTGTCTCTTGCCATGGGTATGACCGCCTTTCTTTAAATGGAGAAGGAAAGGAATGTCAGCGGCCTTTGCATACAGCCGCCGGCATCAGGCCTTTCCTGCTTACTTACTGTACTTCTGGGAATAATATGCCCGGATCTTGTCTGCCACTTCCTCCGAGAGGGCACAGAGCTTGTCAAGATCATCGTTGTTGCGGATCACATGATCCGACTGTTTAATAAAGAAGGATTCGGGGAGCTGCGCATTCATGCGGCGCTGTGCTTCCTTTTCCGTCAGGCCGTCCCGCTGCATGATCCGCTGGCAGCGCACATCCGGGTCGGCGATGACGGAGATGATCAGATCGCAGAAATCCGATGCACGGCTCTCGAACAGCGTCGGGGCATCGAGCAGGATGAAACGCTCGCCGTTCTGCGTATAGCGCTTGATCCGCTCGAAGATCTCCTCCGTGATGAACGGATGGCAGATGCTGTTGAGGCTTTCGAGCTTTTTCTGATCGTTGAAGGCGATATCTGCGAGCGCCTTCCGGTTGAGGGTATTGTCAGGATTGCGGATGCTGTCGCCGAAGAAATCGAACAGCTCCTCCAGACAGGGCTTTCCCGGCTCGACGACCTCACGGCTGATGCGGTCGGCGTCGATCTGTGCAAAGCCCTGGTCAGCAAAGACCTTAGCCACAGTGGTTTTGCCTGCGCCGGTCTGGCCGGTCAGGCCTACCACAAGGAATTCCTTTTCACTCATACAGTGATCACCTCGAATCCTGCCGCACGCATAAGCCGGTTGTAAACGGACAGATCCGCACCGGTTTTCAGCGGCATACGAACATACACTGTTCCGGCGCCGGCTTCATCCAGCTCCCGGAACCGCAGGAACAGATCATGCGCCTGTTCAGCGCCGGTATCGCCGTAGCGCATGGCCTGCACACCGGGGATCTCCGGGTCGGCATCGAACAGCAGACACCAGGTATCCGGCTGTGCATGCGCCTGCACATAGGCGGAAAATGCGTCAAAATCCGGTGCATCCACCGGAAGGATCTTCGCTTTCGGGGCATAGTGCTTGTATTTCATGCCGGGAGATGCGACCTTGGCATCGGGTGCGATCTGCTCAAAGATCGCCTTGTCCACATAGACCCGCTTTGCATAGGGTGCCAGATCCTCTGCCGAGATCAGACCGGGGCGCAGAATGTGGATCGTTTCGGCATCATCAAAGCAGATCACCGTCGATTCGACACCGACCTCGCACTGTCCGCCGTCAAGCACAGCGGCGATGCGGCCGTCCATATCGTCCATGACATGCCGTGCCGTGGTCGGGCTCGGCCTGCCGGAGCGGTTGGCCGAGGGGGCAGCGACCGGGCAGCCCGCTGCTTCAATCAGCGCCCTTGCCACGGGATGAGACGGCATCCGGATGCCCACGGTATCCAGCCCGCCGGAGGTGACCTCCGGGATGACCGGCTGCTTGGGCAGCACCATCGTCAGCGGCCCCGGCCAGAAGGCTTCGCTCAGCCGCAGGGCGATCTCCGGGATCTCGGATGCGATCTCCGGCAGCATCGCCATATCGGCAATGTGGACGATCAGCGGGTTGTCCGCAGGTCGTCCCTTGGCGGCAAAGACTGCACGCACGCTGTCTGCGCGCCGTGCATCGGCGCCGAGCCCATAGACCGTCTCGGTCGGGAAGGCGACAAGCTCCCCCTGCCGGAGCAGCTCGGCCGCTTCGGCGATATCCTCTTTTGTATCATGCAGCAGTCTGGTCATGTCTGCTCCTGTCCTGCGAGCTTTGCGGCCTGGTCGGCGGTCGCAAGCGCATCAAATATCTCATCGAGATCGCCGTTCATGATGGCCTCAAGCCGGTACAGCGTCAGGCCGATGCGGTGATCGGTCATGCGGCCCTGCGGGAAATTATAGGTGCGGATGCGCTCGGAGCGGTCACCCGAACCGACCTGCAGTCTGCGCTCAGAGGCGATCTTGTCGGTCTGCTCCTGCTGCATGGCTTCATAGAGCCTTGCCCGGAGCACCTTCATGGCTTTGTCCTTATTCTTATGCTGGCTGCGCTCATCCTGGCACTCCACGACAAGGCCGGTCGGCAGATGCGTGATGCGCACAGCAGATTCGGTCTTATTGATATGCTGTCCGCCGGCGCCGCTTGAACGGAACACGTCGATCTTGAGATCCGCCGGATTGATCTCCAGCTCGACCTCATCGGCCTCAGGGAGAACGGCGACTGTCACGGCAGAGGTCTGGATGCGTCCCTGGGATTCGGTTTCAGGCACACGCTGCACACGGTGGACACCGCTTTCATATTTCAGGCGGGAATAGGCGCCCTCCCCTTCCACGGAGAAGCTGATCTCCTTGAAGCCGCCGAGCTCTGTGGGGGATGCGCTGAGCACTTCGAGCTTCCAGCGGTGCGCCTCGGCATACATGCTGTACATCCGATAGACAGAATTGGCAAAGAGTGAGGCCTCCTCGCCGCCGACACCGCTGCGGATCTCGATGATGACGCTCTTGTCGTCGTTGGGATCCTTCGGCAGGAGGAGGATCTTGAGCGCCTGCTCCTGTTCGTCGATGACGGACTTTGCCTCCTCAAGCTGCTGCTGTGCCATTTCCCGCAGCTCTGCGTCTGCCTCGCCCGAATCGAGCAGCTCCTTTGCCTCGGAAAGCTCCTCACGGGTAGCCTTGTAGGTACGGAACGCCTCGATGATGGGCGTGAGGTTTTTGTATTCCTTCATCAGCGCCGCATACTGGTCACGGTCGCTGATGACTGCCGGATCGGAAAGCTGTTCACTGATCTCCTCGTAATGCGCTTCCATCGTCAGCAGCTTTTCGTACATAGTTTATTCACCATCCTGATGTGTGATCTTCTTGATGTGTTTTTCGATTTTCAGCCGTGGGACCATGAACTCCCGGCCGCAGCCCGTGCAGCGCAGACGAAAATCCATGCCGGTGCGCAGGACAAGCATTTCTCTGGCACCGCAGGGGTGCTGTTTCTTCATCTGCAGCACATCTCCGACACGAACATCCATCCTGAAACACTCCCTCCGGTAAAATGACGATAGCTGATATTATTATACCGCATTTGAAAAGAAAAGGCAACTGCCTGACCGCATTTTTTTGTGATTTGGTGAATAATCATAAAATTTCAGCCCATAACCTATGCAAGGCGACAGGGATTTCCCCACCCCAACCCCTCCCCTGGGGGGAGGGGCAAGAGAGGGGGGCTTCGCCCCCTCACCCCCATCGGGGCTTACGCCCCGAACCCTGAAAGATCTTTTGCAAGGCGA
>CAMNDR010000154.1 GCA_946535685.1 uncultured Clostridia bacterium
GATGCAAGCAGATGTGCCGCCAAGCCGTCAGGCGGGCTTTGTGCGGTGTTGCCTTCAGTCCGACTCAAATCCATACCCGCCCTGTACCGGGACTTCCCTGCTGTCGATGTCGGTGATGTCGATCCAGCGTCCCTGCTGCAGCTCTGCCACGAGCCTGTCAAGATCCCCCGGCGAGCCCTCGGCTTCCATCTCGACCGTGCCGTCATAATTGTTACGCACCCAGCCGCTGATGCCGTACTGGCGGGCGATGCAGCAGGCATTCCAGCGGAAGCCCACGCCCTGCACCCGGCCATGGAAGATCATATGTCTGCGAATCTTATGCATAGTACACCTCTCAGAAAAATGTCATTTGTTCATATGGCTCCGGCAGCTCCTGCAGATAGCGGAAGATCCGGTCATTGTCATGCCATATGCCGTATTTCTCGCAAGCCGCATGAAACAGGCGCATCAGTTCGCCGCTGCGGGGACTTTCGAGCTCATAGGCATTGCCGAATTCCCGCTCATATCGCTGACGCAGGCCGGGAAAATGCCTGTCCAGCGCCGCATAGTAATACTCACGGTTTCCCTCCCGGAGCGTCATCCCCATGCCGAAGCAGATGATCCCCTTCACGCCGGCACGGATACAGTACCGCAGGATCCCGGCCAGATTCTCCCGTGTATCGTTGAGATAGGGCAGGATCGGAGAAAGCCATACAACCGTGGGGATCCCCGCATCCCGCAGCGCACAGAGCACCTCAAACCGCCGGGCAGTTGTACAGACATACGGCTCCACGATGCGGCAGAGTGCCTCATCATACGTTGTCATTGTCATCTGCACAACGGCTTTTGCTTTGGCATGGATCCGCCGGAGCAGCTCCAGATCCCGCAGCACCAGGTCAGATTTCGTGATGAGCGTCACGCCGAAATCATATTTGTCGATCAGCTCCAGACAGCGCCGTGTCAGGCACAGCTCCCGCTCCGCCGGCAGATAGGGATCGCTCATGGAGCCCGTGCCGATCATGCAGCGCTGCCGTCTGGAGCGCAGCGCCCGTTCAAGCAGCTCCGGCGCATTCTGCTTGACAGCGATGTCCTCAAACGCATGATCCATCTGATAGCAGGCACTGCGGCTGTCGCAATAGATACAGCCGTGCGTGCAGCCCCGGATGAGATTCATGCCGTTGCGGGCAGAGAGGATCGTTTTCGCGGTGATCTCGTGCATATTGTACTCCTTTCGGGCATTATCCATCTCCCATTATAGCGGAAATACCCGGTGATGTCAAGAATTTCCCGCATCCTATTGCATTTTCCGGAAAAGTATGTTAAAATAAGAAAGGCAATGCTGCACAATGGTATTGCCGGAAGGATCCGATCCCCGATGACATCAAGGAGACTGAAATGCTGACAAAACTGCTCTCACATGAGACCTGTGCGGCCTGTCGCTCCTGCTGCCAGTTCAGCAGCTATGACATCTGGAGCACGCCGGTGCTCAATGAGGAAACCCGTCCCAAGGCGAAGGCATTGCTGCCGGATGCGCAGTTTCTCCGGAAAGGAGAACATGCGTGGGTATTCAGGATCCAGCAGTTTGATGCGGATGATAATTTTACCTGTCCCCTGCTCGATCCTGAACAAGGCTGCATGCTCGGAAAGGAAAAGCCATTTTGCTGCAGCATCTGGCCGGTTCAGATCATGGAGATCGAAGGAAAGCAGGCAATCACACTCTCTCCGCTGTGCAAGGCAGTCCTGCAGCAGCCGTTTGAGGAGATCCTCACGTTTGTCCGGTCAGAGCTGGCAGAGGTCATCTTTGCCTACGCCGATGCCCATCCGGAGGAAGTGCTCCCCTATGACGGGGTGTCGCCTATCTTACTATGGAAATGAAACAAATTTTCAGGAGGAACTGTTATGTCAAATCAAAGCTATGTTAGTCCGTTCTGTACACGCTATGCCAGCAAGGAGATGCAGTATCTGTTCTCTGCTGACAAGAAATTCACCACCTGGCGCAGACTGTGGGTGGCACTTGCCCGTGCTGAGATGCAGCTCGGCCTTCCGGTGACACAGGCGCAGGTCGATCAGCTCGAAGCCAATATCGAGAACATCGACTACGACAAGGCAGCAGCGTATGAGAAAAAGTTCCGCCACGATGTCATGGCACATGTACACACCTACGGTGATGCATGCCCGGATGCCGCAGGCATCATCCACCTCGGTGCGACCTCCTGCTATGTCGGCGACAATACCGATATCATCATCATGCGGGATGCGCTCAACGTGGTCAAGCGCAAGCTCGTGAAGGTCATCGCACAGCTTGCCCAGTTTGCAGACAAATACAAGGCACTTCCCTGCCTTGCCTATACGCATCTGCAGCCTGCTCAGCTCACAACCATCGGCAAGCGTGCCACCCTCTGGTGCAATGAGCTGCTGATGGATCTGGAGGATCTCGATTTCCGCATCGCTTCCCTGAAGCTGCTCGGCTCCAAGGGCACGACCGGCACACAGGCTTCCTTCATGGAGCTCTTTGAGGGCGATACCGACAAGATCAAGGAGATGGAGCGCAGGATCGCCGCAGAAATGGGCTTTGACGCAGTCGTTCCGGTCTCCGGTCAGACCTACTCCCGCAAGGTGGACTATCAGGTCTGCTCCGTGCTGGCCGGCATTGCACAGTCTGCCATGAAGTTCTCCAACGACATTCGCCTGATGCAGAACTTCAAGGAGATGGAGGAGCCGTTTGAAAAGAACCAGATCGGTTCCTCGGCGATGGCCTACAAGCGCAACCCGATGCGTGACGAACGGATCACGTCCCTTGCCCGCTATGTGATGTGCGATGTACTCAATCCCGCCTTCACCGCCGGCACACAGTGGTTCGAGAGAACGCTCGATGATTCCGCCAACAAGCGCATTTCCGTGGCTGAGGCATTCCTCGGCGTGGATGCGATCCTGAATATCATGCTCAATGTCACCGATCCGGAGAACGGTTTTGTCGTTTACGAGAAGATCATCCGCAAGCGTGTGATGGCAGAGCTGCCGTTTATGGCGACCGAGAATATCATGATGGATGCGGTCAAGAAGGGCGGCAACCGTCAGGATCTCCACGAAAAGATCCGCCAGTACTCCATGCAGGCAGGCGCAAGAGTCAAGCAGGAGGGGCTGGACAACAACCTCTGCGAGCTGATCCTTGCCGATCCGATGTTCATGATCTCCAAAGAGGAAATGGACGCCATCATGGCACCGGAAAACTTCATCGGACGCTGCCCGCAGCAGGTCGAGGAGTTCATCGCCAACTGCGTGAAGCCCGTCCTCGATGCCAACGGCGTATCGGATGACAAGGCCGAGATCAATGTCTGAGCGGATGCGGCACGCCATAATCCGGAAGGCAGTCTCCCTGGCAGTTCCGGTCGCTCTGCTGCTGACCGGCTGCCGGTACAATCCGCCGACACTCCGCCACGAGGAGCGTGACCTTGAACTGCAGGATAAGCTCCATCTGAAAGTGCATCTGAGCGGTGATTTCAGTGACGCCGAGCCGGTCTTCCGGGACGGCACGGCGGACATCCCCGCCATCAGCGGCCAGATCGGCGGCGCCGTCTGTCTCGACCAGTCCGCCGTCTACAAGGCATCGCTGACCTTTACCTATGACGGGAAGACGCTCACGCTGATGGATATTCCGGAAGAACAGCTCATGCTGGTGTACTGCAGCCGTGACGGAAAGCAGACCTATCCGATGAAGGATGCACAGCTCGATACCCGGAATGACACGATCACCGGAGAGGTGTGGGATCTCGGTTACTATCTGCTTGCGGATGCCCGTTCCTATCAGTACGATGGAATCACAGAAACCCAATCACAATAAGGAGTTTATGCATGTTCACGCTATTCAAGACCGAAGGTGCTGCCCGCCGCGGGCAGTTTGAGACCGTACACGGCACATTCCAGACACCGTGCTTCATGAATGTCGGCACCTCTGCCGCCATCAAGGGCGGCATCTCCTCGCCGGAGCTGGCCGATCTGAAATGTCAGGTGGAGCTGTCCAACACCTACCACCTGCACCTGCGTCCGGGCGATGAGGTCATCCACAAGATGGGCGGTCTGCACAAATTCATGAACTGGCACCGCCCGATCCTGACAGACAGCGGCGGATTTCAGGTATTTTCTCTTGCCAAGCTGCGTAAGATCAAAGAGGAAGGCGTCTACTTCCAGTCCCACCTCGACGGGAAGCGGATCTTCATGGGGCCGGAGGAGAGCATGCGCATCCAGTCACACCTT
>CAMNDR010000155.1 GCA_946535685.1 uncultured Clostridia bacterium
TTGCATTGACACGGGCCATATCGTACATGGTGGATGCTACGGTCGCTTTGATCCGGGTGTCGAGTGCTGCTGTATTGATCGCCAAGCCGCCCCAGCCGCAGATGCCGAGAATGCCGATCCGCTCAGGATCCACGTTGTCCTGCAGAGAAAGAAAATCAACCGCTGCCATAAAGTCCTCGGTGTTGATGTCGGGCGATGCCATATATCTTGGCTGGCCGCCGCTTTCACCTGTAAACGAGGGATCAAATGCAAGGGTGAGGAAGCCTCTTTCCGCCAGTGTCTGGGCATACAGGCCGCTGCACTGCTCCTTGACTGCGCCGAACGGTCCGCAGACGGCGATCGCAGCCAGCTTCCCGGCTGCCTGTTTCGGGGTGTACAGATCCGCTGCAAGTGTGATGCCGTAGCGGTTGTGGAACGTGATCTTCTTGTGAGCGACCTTGTCGGACTGCGGGAAGGTCTTGTCCCATTCCTGTGTGAGTGTCAGCGTTTCCTGTTTCATGTCAGATACCTCCGTTTTTTTTCTTTGGGAAGCACTGGCAAAATTGCATATGCAGTGCTTCGGGGATGGAAAGGGGCTGTTTGCGGGGCTTCGCCCCACGCCCCATTGCTGATTGTAAATCAATCAGCGCTTCCTGAGTGTATAGGTGAGATAATCGAGGCAGTCAAGCCTCGCCGTATCCGTATGGATCCTGTCAAGCAGTTCCTTGCGGTAGCCTGCAAGATACTGCACAAGTGCATCATTGCTGTTTTGTGCAAGCAGCTTCATGCAGCAGGCAATGCGCTCTGCGCTGAGACCGGCATCAGTCAGGTTTTCCCGGATGACAGCATCCCTGTCGGCTGCGTTCGGCATGGTCTCACCTCCGTGTGAATTCTGTAATGATAGTATAGCACAGATTGCTGTAAATGTAAAATATCTATTTTTGATCGCTTGTGATTCCTGACAGGAATGACAGCGTCACGAAACCGGGCTGCTTTCACCTCACACGCCCGCTTTCGCGGTTTCTTGGCTGAAATACTCGAAATAATCATCATGTGAGCTAAAATTCATGTAAAATTACTTAAAATTTATCATATCACATATAATTTGTGTCAGATATTGAATTGTAATACCTCTACGTTTCGTATATAATAAATGCAGTAATACAGATATCGTTTGGTTACCGATGCGTTGTACAGAAAGCTGCAAATAGTCTGAACGGCTTTACGGCATCTGTACAGTCAACACATATTCAAACCAAGGGGGTCTATTCAAATGAGAAGACAAGCAATGAAAAGAACACTGGCCGCAGTTCTTGCACTCGCTGCTGTGATCCTGCCGTTCGGCGGACAGATGAATGACGCTGCAGTGCCGGACTATGCGATCAGCGCAGCAGCCGTAAGCGCTGTTTCTGTCACTGCATCAGCAGGCTATGCCGAGGGCGCTTATGCAGAGTGGCAGGCAGTTTCCGGCGCATCCGGCTACAATGTCTATGCAGACGGCAAGCAGGTTGACGGCATGCTAATCCGCCAGTACGCATCCTGCTTCCGCGTGGATGCGGTCGGCCTGAAGGCCGGCAGCCATACGCTGAAAATCGTTCCGGTCGTCAGCGGAAAAGAGGATGCTTCCGGTGCAGCCGAAGTAAAGGTTACGACCACCGCACATGACCGCAGCGGCTTCGGCTGGGTCAAGGGGACGTCTTCCGGTGCGTATAACGAAGACGGCACGCTCAAGAGCAATGCAACGGTGGTCTATGTCACGAATGCGACCAAGGACAGCGTCAAGGCAACGCTGCCGGACAAGAAGGGAAGTTCCACGACCGTCACCGGCCTCCAGAATATCCTGACCAATCTCAAGAGCAACACCAAGGCAGGCCCGGTCTGCATCCGTCTGATCGGCAACATCACCGATCCGGCCACATTGACAAGCGGTGACCTCTATGTCGATACCGTGACCTGCGGCCTGACCATCGAGGGTATCGGTACGGACACGACCTTCAACGGCTTTGGCCTTGTCATCAAGAAGTGCTCCAATGTGGAGGTCAGAAACATCGGCTTCATGAACTGCAACTCCAGTGAGGGCGATGATGTCAGCCTTCCGGCCGGCAATGATCATGTGTGGGTTCACCACTGTGACATGTTCTACGGCGATGCAGGCTCCGATGCTGACCAGGCAAAGGGCGACGGTGCGCTCGACACCAAAACATCGTCCTATATCACACATTCCTACAATCATTTCTGGGACTGCGGCAAGTGCAATCTCCAGGGCATGAAGTCTGAAACCACCGATAATTACATCACCTATCACCACAACTGGTATGACCATCCCGATTCCCGCCATCCCAGAATCCGCACCTGCTCCGTCCACATCTATAACAACTACTTCGACGGCAATGCCAAGTACGGCGTCGGCATGACGATGGGCGGCTCTGCATTTGTCGAGAACAATTACTTTCGCAACTGCAAGTATCCGATGCTCATTTCCGAGCAGGGCTCCGATGTCGGGACCGGCGGCACCTTCTCCGGCGAGGACGGCGGCATCATCAAGGCATTCGGCAATTTCATGACGGGCAGTCTCCAGAAGGCCTATGTCACCTACCAGCAGAACAGCAGCGATTTCGATGCCTATGAGGCAGCTTCCCGCACCGAGCAGGTCCCCTCTTCCGTCAAGGCAAAGAAGGGCGGCACGGCATATAACAATTTCGACACCTCCTCTGTGATGTACAGCTATACGGCACAGGCTGCGGAGGATGCCATGAAGACGGTCACTGCCAATGCAGGCCGTGTACAGGGCGGCGACTTCAAGTGGAGCTTTGACAATGCTGTGGACGATGAGAGCTATGCGGTGAATGCAAAGCTCAAGGCCGCACTCAAGGCATACAAGGATCAGATCGTGGCGATCGGCTCCGGCTTCAGCGATTCCACAGACGGGCCTTCCACACCGCAGACGACCGAGGCACAGGTGCAGCCGACAGATGCGCCTGTACAGCCTGCGACCCAGCCGGCACAGACACCGGTCTCCGCATCGGCGTATGTCCATAATTTCACCGAGAACGGCACTTCCAGCAGCTTCTACACCATCAGCGGCAATCTGTCTACATCAAAGGGCTCTGTCAGCTATGCCGGAAAGACGCTGACACAGTGCCTGAAGATGGAAAGTGCGACCTCTGTCAGCTTCACTTCGCCCTCTGCCGGCAAGCTCACGCTGGTATTTGCAGAGCCGGCAGCAACGGTGAACCTCGACGGCAAGAAGCTGACCGCAAGCAGCGGTGTCATCACTACGGATGTATCTGCCGGAAGTCATACCCTGACCAAGGCGGATGCGGTGAACCTGTTCTATATGGCGCTCGATGCGCAGGGCGGCGCTGCAGTGACGCCCGATCCGACCGAGCCGCAGTCCGTGGATCCGGAGCCCACACAGCCTGCAGACCAGCCCTCGAATCCCGGCAGCAATGTGGATGTCAACGGCGTCAGGGTCGTCAGCGCAGGCGGCTGGAATGAAATGCTCTATGTGGTCTATTCCGGCCTGAAAGATGCAGATGTGACAGGCGTTTCCTACAGCGGGCCTGCTTCCGGGACACTCACCGGAGATGATCTGGCCTATCTTGTACGGGATACCAGCGCAGGACTGCGTGTGGATATTCCCGGTGTACCGGCAGGTACGTATGATGTTTCGGTAACGACCTCCAAGGGCACGATCATTCAGAAGGGCCTTGAGGTCAATGCACAGGATCGCTCCGGCTATGCACATTTCAGCTACACCGAAGGCGTCGGTGCCTATACTGACAACGGCACGCTCAAGCCCGGCGCGATCGTCCTCTATGTCACTAACGACAACAAGGACACAGTCTCTGTAACGTCCAAGGACGGCACCAAGGTCACGGGCATCGGCAATATCCTGAACTCTGCAGGGCAGGACATCGGCGGCGGCAAGACCTCAAACGGCGGTGCAAAGCCTAATTCCAACGCCGGCATCATCAAGAAGCTCGCGGAAGACGGCACGCCCCTCGTGATCCGCATCATCGGCGATGTCAAGGCACCGTCCGGTCTGACGGCATATGATTCCACCGATTTCGGCGGCAGCGTCGGCGATAACGGCTTCATGGCACGCATGAAGTCCGGCAAGGACATCACCATCGAGGGCATCGGCACGGATACGCCCAGCAACGGCTGGGGCTTCCACTTCATCGCTGAAACAGCAGCACCGACGCTGGGCAAGAGCTTTGAGATCCGCA
>CAMNDR010000156.1 GCA_946535685.1 uncultured Clostridia bacterium
CTGTCTCAGAGGAAGTCGCCGGTGCGCTCTGGGCACCGACAGCAGGCGTTGTCTGTCCGTTCTCGCTCACGGCAGCGCTGGCGGAGAATGCTGCCGCCAACGGCGCAGAATTCCGCTTTCTGACTGCCGTTGAAGCAATCGAAAAGCAGGCGGAGGGCTTTGTCATCACGACCGGTCAGGAAACCATCCGGACCCGCTTTGTGGTCAATGCAGCGGGTGTATATGCAGATGTATTCCACAACATGGTCTCGGAAGCGAAGCTCTCGATCACGCCCAGACGGGGCGAATATGTGCTCATGGACAGAGAGGTCGGCGATCTTGTCTCTGCGACCATCTTCCAGCTTCCGGACAAGCTCGGCAAGGGCGTGCTCGTCACACCGACCGCCCACGGCAATCTGCTTGTCGGCCCGAATGCACAGGATATCCCTGACAAGGAGGATACCGAAACCACGCAGGCCGGCATGGATGACATCAAGCAGCGGGCGCTGCGCAGCGTTCCCAATGTGCCATACAACAAGATGATCACCAGCTTTTCGGGGCTTCGTGCGCATGGTGACCGGGGCGATTTTGTGCTTGGTGAGCCGGAGGACTGCGCCGGATTTTTCGATGCGGCGTGCATCGAATCGCCGGGTCTGACCTCTGCCCCTGCGATCGGCGAATATCTCTCCGACCTGATCGCAGAAACATGCGGTGCGCAGAAAAAAGCGGATTTCATCGCAAAGCGGAAGGGCTTTCCGGAGATCGCCAAGCTCCCGCCCGCCGAGCGTGCCAAGCGCATCGCAGAGCGTCCGGATTACGGCAGGATCGTCTGCCGCTGCGAGAACATCTCCGAGGGCGAGATCCGGGATGCCATCCGGCGAACACCGGGTGCCCGGAGCCTTGACGGCATCAAGCGCCGTGTACGGCAGGGTATGGGACGCTGTCAGGCAGGCTTCTGTACCCCGAGAGCCATGGAGATCCTGGCCGAAGAGCTCGGGATCCCGATGACTGAGATCACCAAGAACCGGCCGGGTTCGGAAATGTTGAGGTGCGAGCATGAAACAGTATAAGATCGTGATCATCGGCGGCGGCCCTGCAGGTCTTGCCGCAGCGCTCAGCGCAAAGGAACACGGCGTGGACGATATCCTGATCCTTGAGCGTGACGAGCGGCTTGGCGGCATCCTGAACCAGTGCATCCACAACGGATTCGGCCTGCACACCTTCAAGGAAGAGCTGACCGGCCCGGAATATGCCGAGCGCTATATCAACAAGGTGCTCGCAGCGGGCATTCCCTACAAGCTGAACACAATGGTCGCCGACATCTCCCCGGACAAGGAGATCCTCTATGTCAACGCTGAGGAAGGCGCTGTCACCGTCAGGGCAGATGCAGTGATCCTGGCGATGGGCTGCCGGGAGCGTCCGAGAGGCGCCCTTGGTCTGCCGGGCTTCCGGCAGGCGGGTGTCTATACCGCAGGCACCGCACAGCGTCTGATGAATATGGAGGGCTATATGGTCGGCAAAGAGGCCGTCATTCTCGGCTCCGGCGACATCGGCCTGATTATGGCACGGCGCATGACGCTCGAAGGTGCCAGAGTGAAGGTCGTAGCCGAGCTGATGCCCTATTCCGGCGGACTCAAGCGCAATATCGTGCAGTGTCTCGATGATTTCGGCATTCCGCTGAAGCTGAGCCATACCGTGACAAAGATCCACGGCAAGGAGCGTGTCGAGGGCGTGACGCTCTCGCAGGTCGGCGCTGACCGGAAGCCGATCCCGGGCACAGAGGAATTCTATGCCTGTGATACGCTGCTGCTGAGCTGCGGACTGCTGCCGGAAAATGAGCTTTCCAAGACCGCCGGCGTGCAGCTCGATCCCGTCACAGGCGGCGCACAGGTCACCGACAGTCTCCAGACATCCGTGCCTGGCATCTTTAGCTGCGGCAATGTGCTGCATGTGCATGATCTGGTGGACAATGTCTCCAAGGAAGCAGCGCTCGCCGGACAGAAGGCGGCGGAATACGTGCAGCACGGCGGCGCATCCTCCGCAGGGAGCCGGATCCGTATCAAAGCCGAGGGCGGCGTGCGCTATACGGTGCCGCAGTTCCTCGATCCTGCGCAGATGGACGAGAAGGTCACCGTCCGGATGCGTGTCGGCGATGTCTGCAGAGACAAGGCGCTGGTGGTCTATTACAACGGCACCGAGGTCAAGCGCATCCGGAAGCGCATCATGGCGCCCGGTGAGATGGAGGAAGTCACGCTCCTGCGGGAGAGCCTTGCACCGGATACCAGTGAGATCACGATACGAGTGGAGGGATGAGAGATGAAGCATGAACTGACCTGCATCCGCTGTCCGATCGGCTGCCAGCTTACGGTGGACGTGAACGGCGATGAAGTGACCGTGACCGGCAATTCCTGTCCGCGAGGTGCGGAATACGGCAAGAAGGAAGTAACAGCCCCGACCCGCATCGTGACAAGCTCCGTGCGTGTCAGCGGCGGTGAGCTCCCGCTGGTGTCGGTAAAAACGGCATCCGACATCCCGAAGGACAGGATCATGGAAGTCATGGCGGAGATCCGGCAGTGTGAAACGGCAGCGCCCGTGCAGACAGGCGATGTGCTGATCCGGAATGTGGCCGGCACAGGTGCAGATATCGTTGCGACCCGTTCGGTCAGGGAGAAATGATCCCGGTCACAAACAGCCCCATGCGATGCAAACCGCATGGGGCTGTTTTCAGTTCGTCCTCTGATCGAATTCCGAGAGCAGAATGCTCCCTGCAGCGCCGCAGTTATACCGGAAGGAAACGACATCCTCATCGGGGATGATGCTGTCCTCCGACACATAGCCGTTCTTTGCAAGATCCTTCAGCACCCTGACCGCCATCTCCCGGCGCAGATCCGTGCCGGCCTGCTTCCAGAGATCCGCAGAAAGCATGCCCTGTACCGCTTCATCCACATGCGCCATATCCGAAAGCTCCGCTTCCGTGAACGGCTCGTACACGGTCAGCGTCACGGTCTCCGAACGGTGCAGCACACCGTCCTGCTCGAACTGGGCATAGAAATCATATGTCTTTGTCTCGGAAACATCCGGATCCAGTCCGAAATCCGTCTCCGGATAGAACCGGTTGCAGTACCATCCGTCGCCCTGGATGTCATCGCCGTGTGCCTTTTCATCATTGTCATCGACCAGCCAGAGCGCATCCGCCCCTGTCTGCTCGTCTATGAGCGAAATGCCCTCCGGCGCAAATTCTGCCGGCGGCACGGCACGCACGACAACATCCGTCTCATTCCCGCCAAGCAGCAGCTCCTGCTTGTCAAGGGTCAGTTCGATGTCATAGACGACCTCCTGCGCCGGTGCTTCCGGCTCCCTGCCCTGCAGCGAAATGGTGCGTGCCAGGTTCCACTCCGGGAAGGCATCGTGCCGCTCCCGGTCGATCAGATAGCAGTAATAGCCCAGCTCCGCTGTGCCGTCGCCATTGTCCTTCACGGCGATGTAGTCATAGCAGAGCACCTTGATCTCCGGATCATCCCGGTACCAGCGGTACAGCAGCTTCTGGTCATGGGTCAGCAGATCAAAGGTTGCCAGCACCGGCGCCTCCTCCATCGCACCCGTGTACCACATCCAGTCATTGTCATCCTTCTGCAGCAGCTTCGGCACGACCTGCACCGCCTCGTCCAGCTCCGGGAAGCTGCCGGCAGCATAGAACGCACTGTCTTCAAGCAGCTCCATCTGCACATTCGGCGCGCTTTGCTGCAGCGCTTCCAAAGGATCGGAGCCCTGCGGGGAAAGATACAGCCCGAAGGCATCCGCCGGAGTGCAGTAGCCGGGAATATAGTCCGCATTGCCCTTCGTGCTGAACAGCCGTTCAAGGGCCTCTTCATCGCTGATCGCATTGAAATCGACAGGCGCTCCGTTCTCCGGCGGAGTATCCTCCACAGGCTCCGGCCGCAGCGTCAGATCCGTGGTCGTCTCCTGCGGCGCTTCCAGGACAGCAGCGGCAGGTTCCGGCGTGTCTCCGAGATCCTCCGTCATCATACCGCATCCGGTGCAGAAAAATGCCGTCAACAGGCTCAAACACAGCAATCGTTTCATCACACAGTCCTCCTTTTTCGCAGGATGTTCCTGCAGCTCTGTCCTATATACGAACCAGCCCTGCCGGATTTATGGGATTTGGAAAAAATTACGGCAACACCGCACAGAGCTGGTGGTGCAGATGCGCAGTCAGATTTTTCGTCAGAT
>CAMNDR010000157.1 GCA_946535685.1 uncultured Clostridia bacterium
CGTCTGCAGAGGAAACGGTGCCGACTCTTGCGATGTCTGCGCTGCCCTCGACCGGCTTGGAATTTGCCTTGATCGTGTCAACCGCTGCGTCAACTGCCTTGGCGATGCCCTTCTTGAGCACCATCGGATTGGCACCTGCTGCGATGTTCTTCATGCCCTCACGAACGATGGCCTGTGCAAGCAGGGTTGCGGTGGTGGTGCCGTCGCCGGCTGCATCGTTGGTCTTGGTCGCAACTTCCTTCACGAGCTGTGCGCCCATATTCTCGAACGCATCCTCCAGCTCGATGTCCTTTGCGATGGTCACGCCGTCATTTGTGATGAGCGGTGCGCCGAACTTCTTGTCGAGTACCACGTTTCTGCCCTTCGGGCCGAGTGTGATCTTGACGGTATCCGCCAGCTTGTCGATACCGGCCTGCAGTGCCTTGCGGGCGTCCTCGCCGTATTTGATATCCTTTGCCATAGTAGATCTCTCCTTATCTGTAATGTGATCCGGCCGGGATGCGGCCGGTCATGGGCTGTTCAGCCCTGCGGTTTGCTCAGTCTGTTACGATCGCCAGGATATCTTCCTGACCTACGAGGGTGTATTCCTCGCCTTCTACCTTGACTTCGGTGCCGCCGTACTTTCTGGTGAGCACCTTGTCACCCGGCTTCACGATCATCGGCACGAGCTTGCCGTTATCATCATACTTGCCGTCGCCGACTGCAATGACCTCAGCGACCTGGGGCTTCTCCTTGGCAGAGCCTGCGAGGATGATGCCGCTCTTGGTGGTCTCCTCAGCTTCTGTCATCTTAATGAGTACCTGATCAAACAATGGTTTAATTGTCATGATATATTCCTCCTTACACATTAGCACACTTCTTCGGGAAGTGTTAGCACTCATTCTTCCTGAGTGCTAATTCTATTTTACCATCTTTACAGGAAAAAGCAAGTGTTTTTAGAAAATTCAGCCATTTGTACAAATTTCGCTGTTGAAAACTTCTATTTTTACTGCAGAAATTTCGGGGCGCCGTCATAGACATGCATCAGCTCGGGCAGCCACGAATGGCGCAGGAGCTTTTCGATGCCCTTTTCCCGGACGAATTCTGTCTCCTTTGCCGTGATCGGGATGACCCAGTGCAGGCGGGGCGATGTTCCCAGGAAATTGGGCATGGACGGGCACGCAAGTCCTGGCACATGCGAGGGATCCACCAGCAGGAGCGACGCAAATCCACGGATATTCGTGAAGTCGATCGTGTGGCCGTGGCCGAGATAATCACGCTCCTGCCAGGGCATCTGCATGAGGTGATCGAGGATGGGCACCATGTACTCCGCAAGGCCTGCCTGCTGTTCCTGGCAGGCAAGTCCCAGCTCCATACGGGCATACTGTTCGTACTCGTTCCGGTACAGGAGCTGTGCGCCGGGGAGTTCTGCCTGCGACATGCCGACGGTCAGGTCATAGCAGATGTCACGCTGCTTGCCCATCCACAGGCGGCGGCGGGGGAAGCTGCCGCGGTCGAGGTCGAGATAATGCTGCGGCTCTCCGGCAAATCTGGAATAGGACAGGCGGAATGCCTCATTCACGGCGTTCCAGCCCTGCTCGGTGAGGGTCAGGCGCCACTGGTCATTGGCTTCGTCCATGCAGCGGCGGATCTCCTGCGCATCCTCCGGGCGCATCTCCCAGCCATAGCGGTGGAGTCCCTTCATGTAGCGGGAAAAGCCAGGAAAATCATGCAGTCCGGCATAGGGAGGGATCGCGCCGAGGATGCCCTCCCGGTCGAATACGATCGGACTGTCGCCGGTTTTATACCAATTGATATGCAGCGAGGCATCATCGAGGTCGATGCCGTTCGGATCATGGCCGACGTTTTCCTTCGGCAGCAAAATTGAACCGCCGCCGTCTGCGGTCATCGTATCCGGGGCGGGACGGCGGTTGCAGAGCCACAGGATCCGGAGCACCTGTGCCTTGCGCTCCGGCGGCTCCATCAGGTAGAGGTAATAGGCATTGTCATCCTTGCCGACGGCGGCTTCCTGGCCGGTCAGCGGGGATTTGCTGAGGCAGACAAAATCAGTTGACATAGGATTATTCCTCCGCTTTCTTCTGACCGAGCTTTCGCTCTGTGCCGCTGCGCAAGCGCTGGATGTTCTCGTGATGGCTGGTGATGATGACGACCGCCATGATGACTGTCTGGAGCACATGGATCAGGATCCACGGCAGCGTCCACTGGCCGCCTGACCAGAAATACTGCATCAGGAAGGTGATCGGCGGGCAGCAGGCGGTGGCGATGATGGAGGACAGGCTGACGTATTTCGAGCAGAGCAGGATGATGCCGAAAATGCACATCAGGATGATGAACACACGCCAGTCAAGTACTAAAAACAGCGATACACCGACCAGAACGCCCTTGCCGCCTTTGAATCCGTAATACAGCGGGAAAACATGGCCGAGGATGGCGAAGATGCCTGCCATGGCACCATAGAAATAGAAATCGGCGGTGCCGCTGAGAAGGATGTGGGCGAGGAACTGGCTCAGAAATACGGCAAGCACGCCCTTTCCGAGGTCACCGAGCAATGTGAGCAGGCCGCAGCCCTTGCCGAAGCAGCGCAGGGTATTGGTCAGCCCCGCATTGCCGGAGCCGAACTGCCGCACGTCCTCATGTTTGAGCAGGCGCACGGTGATGATGGCAGAATTGATGCTGCCGAGCAGGTAACCGATCGCCGCCGCTATGACGGCCATTAGAATTAGCATTGGTGATCCCCCTTATTATGCATCGTTCCGGTTGCGTTCCCGGACGATCATGCGCACGGGCGTGCCCTCCAGGCCGAACGTCGTGCGGATCTGGTTCTCCAGATAGCGCTGGTAGGAGAAATGGAACAGGTCGGCACGGTTGACAAAGCACACGAATGTCGGCGGCTTGGTCGAGGCCTGTGTCATGTAGTAGATCTTCAGGCGGCGTCCCTTGTCCGACGGTGGCTGCACTCTGGCAACGGCATAGGCCAGCACATCATTGAGCATGCCGGTGGAGATGCGCATGGCGTTCTGGTCGGCAACGGACTTGATCATGCCGAAGAGCTTTTCCACACGCTGGCCGGTCTTGGCGGAGATGAAGATAAACGGCACATAGCTCATGAAGCTGAAGTCGTTCTCGAGCTTCTTGCGGAATTCCTGCATGGTCTTGTCGGTCTTGTCCTCGATGGCATCCCACTTGTTGACGGCGACGATGCAGCCCTTGCCCTGCTCATGGGCATAGCCGGCGACCTTGGAATCCTGCTCGGTAAAGCCCGTGGTGGCGTCGATCATGATGACGCAGACATCCGCACGATCCACGGCCATATAGGCACGCAGGACGGAGTAGTGCTCGATCTTTTCGGTGATCTTCGACTTGCGGCGGATGCCGGCGGTGTCGATGAACACAAAGCGCCCCTCCTCCCGCTCGATGACGGTATCGGTCGCATCACGGGTGGTGCCGGCGATGTCGGAGACGATCACACGCTCTTCACCGGCGATGCGGTTGATGAGTGAGGACTTGCCGGCGTTCGGTTTGCCGATGACGGCGACCTTGATGTCGGTATCCTCGTAGTCGTCGGCATCCTCCTCCGGGAAGTACTTGATGACCTCGTCGAGCAGGTCGCCCGTGCCGTGGCCGTGTACCGAGGAGATCGGGTACGGCTCGCCGATGCCGAGGTTGTAGAATTCATAGACATCCATCGGGACTTCGCCGAGGGTGTCGCATTTGTTGACTGCCAGGATCACGGGCTTGCCGGACTTCTGGAGCATGTCGGCGACGGCATAGTCATTGGCGGTGACACCGCTTCTGACATCGGTCACAAGGATGATGACATCCGCATGGGCAATGGCGATCTCCGCCTGCTGCCGCATGAGGGTGAGCATCTTGTCGTCCTCCTTCGGCTCGATGCCGCCGGTGTCTACGACCATGAATTTATGGCCTCTCCACTCGCATTTCGAGTAGATGCGGTCTCTCGTCACGCCCGGCGTGTCCTCCACGATGGAAAGCCGCTGGCCGATGAGCTTGTTGAACAGCGTGGACTTGCCGACATTCGGACGGCCGACCACGGCGACGACTGGTAATGGCATATGCATTCTCCTTTGTACCAGATTTTGCCAGCTGACGCCGGCTTAGGAGGGGGCTCCTCGCCCCCTCCTTACCTCCCCTCGGCAGGAGGCTGAGCCTCCTGCACCTGCATCATTTTTTCATTTT
>CAMNDR010000158.1 GCA_946535685.1 uncultured Clostridia bacterium
GATGCCGTTTGCCTTCAGTAATTCCTGCACGGCAGGAGATTCGCTGACGATGGTCACATCCGGGTTGACAGCCGGAAGTGCGCCTTCACCATAACCAATGGCAAAATCGCCGACAGACGCAACACCTGCGGGGAGCTCGACATTAGTGAGCTTGTCCGTGCCGGCCAGTGCATACTGGTCAACCTTGGTGACTGTCTCCGGAATCTTCACAGACTCAAGGGACTTGCAGTTGTACAGGCAGTGGTTGGACAGAGTGGTCATGCCCTCCGGGAACTGCACTTCTGTCAGATTGCGGCAGCCGGAGAATGTCCAGATACCGGTCGTATCGAGAGAGCCCTCGAACTTGGCGCTCTGGAGATTGTCGCAGTTCATGAAAACAAAGCCGCCGATCTTGCTGACGGAAGCCGGAACCACAATGCTGCTCAGTGCATCGCAGTCATAGAAAGCGTAGTTGTTGATCGCCTCGAGGCTCTCAGGCAGCGTCACATTGTCGAGCTTGGAGCAGCCGTAGAAAGCATAGCCGCCGATCGTCGTCAGCGTGGACGGGAACTTCACGCTTTCGAGATTGTTACAGCCATAGAACGCATGCTCGCCGATGCGGACAATGCCCTCCGGGAATTCTACATTCGTCAGGCTCGTGCAGAAGCTGAACGCATTGTTGGAGACGATGGTCACCTTATCCGGGATGGTGATGCCCTTCAGATTCGGGCAGGTCGCAAACGTATTCATCGGGATCATGGTGAGCTCGCTGGACAGCTTGACCTCCTCGAGGCGCAGGCAGTTGCTGAATACATCGTTATCCATGCGGGTCACGGTATCCGGGATCTCAGCGCTGAGAATGCCGGAATAGGAGAAGGCACCAAGGCCGATGGACTTCACCGTGCTGGGGATCGAAACAGATTCCAGCATCGGGCACAGATAGCCGAAGAACTGGCCGATGACCGGCAGACCTTCACTGAAGGTGATCTTCTTCAGATTCATGCAGCCGCTGGCGATGTTATTGCCCTGATAGGTCACGCTGCCGGGAATGGTCAGCTCCGTCAGGCCGTCGCAGTGCGAGAAGCACTCGTTGCCGAGCGAAAGCAGCGTATCCGGGAGATTGATCTCCTTGAGGCTGGTGCAGCTCAGGAATGCGCTCTCATTGATATATTCCACATTTTTCATGCCCACGACTTCTTCCAGACCGGTGCAGTTGCTGAATGCAAACGGGCCGATCTTATTGATCGTATCGGGGATGGTGACTTTCTTGACATTGGTCTTGCCCTCAAATGCACTGCCGTAGATGACCTGTACCGGGAACGACTTGCCGCTCTTGGAATCGGTGATCTCGCTCGGGATCACAACATCCTCAACGGTGGTGTCATCGAGCGTGATGATCTGCATAAAGCCGGCCTGCACGTACTGGTACGTGAACAGTCCGTCCTCAGTCTGGTAATACAATTTCGGGTTCCAGCCGACCTCACTGGCTGCCTGTACGGTAACGGTCTCCACACCGGTCTGTGCAAGAATCGGTGCGCTCATGCCGCATACCATTGCAAGCGCAAGCAATCCGGCGGCAATTCTTCTGGTCTTCATAGTAGATCCTTCCTCTCTTGATTTGAAATCGTTTGCTGGCTTCTCTTTCCCCCGGAGAAGGTGGCAAAATGTACCATATTCTTTCGCCCTCCCGCAAAAGATATATACACATTTATTATACTCTACGGTATGCGGGTTTGTCAAGAGAATACACAGAAAGTTCACATTCCCGCATGTCAAATTATTGGCCCCGTTTTTGTGCACAAAGTACAAATCCGCCCCTTTTTCAGGGGCGGATTTCCGTTTGTCGATAAAGTCTTTTTCTGGTGCTGACGCACTGTGGAGCGCCCCACGGGGAGGGGGCTGTCTTTCGGTCAGGGCTGTGCTGTTACGGCTCATCGTAATAGGTCACGGTATCCAGCACCTTCTCGCCCTCGATGTCATAGATATGCAGCGTTGCAACCGGGACGGCGGTCTCTGTCTTGTTGTACTCCTGCATCAGGCGGGACATCTCGACAAATGGGTCGTCACCGAACAACTCGAACAGCTCTGTTTTCTTTATGAAGCAGTTGTCCTTGTCGATTCTGCCGTATTCATCCCGCAGCTCACCGAAGCGGATGAGATCGGGGAGCTGGTCATAATTACTGCGGTCACAGGGCATCTGTCCACACGAAGCATAGGTCTGACCGTGGCTGTTCGTGCCCCAGCAGATCCACAATGCCGGGATACCCTCCGGGTTCTCGGTCGGCTCCGGCTGGTGCCATTCCGAGCGTCCTGCAAGGGCATCGGGTACGGCTTCGGCATCCTCGTCAAATTCGATATGCACGACACGCATCCATTCCATCAGCTCTCCGCTGCTGCCACGGCTCTCAAAATACAGCACACAGCCGGTCGCCTTGTCTACATACAGCAGATATTCCGCTTCATACCGTGCTGCATTGCCTTTGAGCACAACGCAGTCTCGGCCGATATAGGTAATATCGCCGGTGATCTCACAGTCCATGTCTGGGAACAGGTACTCGTCGATAAAGAACATCGGAGCGATGCACTCATCTGCATCATAGGCATTTCCGGGAACTGCACGGTGCGGTTCGGGATAATCTATCTGCATGTTATTTTCATAGAGCTGTGTCCAGTACTGCTGCACCTCCTCCGTTTTGACCGGCGCTTCATCGGGATTCCTTGCTGTATCGGTCTCCGGATCGTACCATGCGCCGTCCTCATTTTCAAAGAGCTGGTACAGGTGTTCATCCTTGCCGTATCTGCGCAGGCCGCCGTTTTCGTCATAAAACGCCAGAGCCTCAAATTCCGGCGCTGCGCCCTGCAGAACATCCTCCGCAGGCTGGGTGAGCGAGCCGCGGACGGTTTTGGTGTAAGATTCCCATGCATCCTGATCCACTTCAAACGTCACGACACCGCCGCCGTTGACCATGCCAGTTTCGTTCCGGACAAACTCGCCGGAGACCTTGCGGTAAAAATCCACGGTGTTGAGCATCTTACCCAGCACGCCCATCTTGTCGGTCATGTCGTAGTCGATGGGGGCGGATGCGGCGGGGGCTTCGGTCGGCGATTCGGTCAGTTCTGCGGCGGATGCCTGTTCTGTGGCAGGCTCGCTCACCTGGGAAGCCGGATCAAGCCTGGGAACGGCATTGTGCTGTCTGAGATACAGCGCTCCGGCGGCTGTTCCGGCGATCACAAGGCATGCCGCCACGGCACTGAATGCTGTGCCGAAGCTGCGGCGGACGGGCTTTGCCGGGGCGGTTTCCTCCGCTTCCGGGGTGAAGTCAGTGGATTTGGTGCGGCGCAGGACGGCTTTTTGCAGCCGCTTCCTGGTCTGTTCATCGGTCATGGGGGTCAGCGATGCGATGCGCTCGATCTCGGCTTCATCGGCATGCTGCAAAATCTTGCGAAGCTGGTTCTTTTTCATACACTCTCCTCCTCTTACAGGGTGATGTCCAGGTCTTGGAGCATCGTGCGGAGCCGTTTCACGGCACGATACAGACGGCTGCGGACGGTCACGGGGTTCATGTGCAGTGTGCGGGCGATCTCTGCGGCGCTGTGTCCGAGGTAATAGCGCTGCAGAATCAGGCTGCTGTCGGGCTGGCCGAGCGATTCGATGCAGTCGAGCACCTGCTTTGTCAGGGCCCGCTGCTCTGCTCCGACGGCGACATCCTGCGCATCGGCGAGTTCGCCGATGTCATCTCCGTCAATGGATACCGTCTGCCTTGCGCCCAGTGTCCGGCAGAGATTGAGCGCACGGTTTTTGGCGGTTGACGCAAGATAGGCCTTGAGCGTCCCTTCCCGGATGGCCGGAAAGTGCGCCATCACCTGTGCGAACACATCCACCACGCATTCCTCGATGTCCTCGCTTGTGCCGAATCTGCGCACATAGCGGAACACGATGGCATAGACATAATTGTAGTACTCCTCAAAGAGCGCTGTGCAGCCCTGCTCACGGTCTTGCCGCATGATGCTGCGGATCTGCTGTTCGGTCAAATGGATCCCTCCTTTGCGGGAAAGCGCTTTCATAAACCTAAGACACAGGAAACAGGAAAAGTGTTGCAGGTGACAAGAAAAAGCCCCCTTCCCGGCGGGGAGGGGGGTTGGGGGTGCAATGCTAACAACTTAGCAGAACCCAAATCTGCGGGTGCAGGGCTGCATAGTCC
>CAMNDR010000159.1 GCA_946535685.1 uncultured Clostridia bacterium
TGTATGCGCTTCTCAGGCAGCGCCCCCTTGACCCGAAGAAGATCAGCATTATCGGCAATAATCTTCCGACGGACAAAAGCTGTGAGCTGTTCGCCATAGCGGAAAAGGCAGGATTTACCATCACAGAGATCCACGATTGCAAGACCTATGACGAATACCAGGAGATGGCAGCCTCCTCCTTCAACATCTGCTATAATCCTGTTGGTAAAGCCGGCGGCGAAGCCCTCGAAGCCCGTCTCGGCCAGAAGCTGCTCTATCTTCCCCTGAGCTATGACTATGACGAAATCGCCCGTATTCTTGGCGGATATGCTCTCACCCTCGGCATCACCCCGCCTGACTGGTCGGCGGAGACCGCCGCCTGCGAGGAGGCGCTCCGTCATGCAAAGTCCGTCATCGGCGATGCCCCGGTCGTCATCGACTACACCGCCACCATGCGTCCCCTGAGCCTTGCAAGGCTCCTGCTGACGCACGGCTTCAACGTGACAGCGCTCTATGCCGACAGCTTTTCCGGCGAAGAAAAGGACGATTTTGCGTGGCTTCAGGAGCATTATCCGACGCTTCCGGTCTATGCGACCGTCCATGTAAAAATGCGTGTCCTGCCCCGTGAAACGAGCGAAAAAACGCTTGCCATCGGCCAGAAGGCAGCATACTTCACCGGCACGCCGTATTTTGTCAATACCGTGGAATGCGGCGGTTATTACGGCTTTTCGGGCATCCGGCAGATCCTCTCTCTCATGGAAGAAGCCTTCCTGCAGGAGAAGGACACCCGGAAGCTCATTCAGATTAAAGGATTGGGGTGCGGATGCGTATGACACAGACAGCAAGGATCATTTCCACCTACACAGCGGATGTATCCGGCGTCAATTCGGCGCTTTTCGAGCTTGGCGGCATGACCGTCATGCACGATGCCTCCGGCTGCAACTCGACCTATAACACCCACGATGAACCCCGCTGGTACGACCACGACAGCCTCGTGTTCCTCTCCGGCATCTCCGAGATGGAAGCCATCATGGGCGATGACGAAAAGCTCATCTCCGATATCGTCTCCGCTGCACAGCAGCTCCATCCGAAGTTCATCGCCATCGCCGGAACGCCCATCCCGATGATGATCGGCACGGATTTCCGTGCGGTCGCTTCCGTCGTGGAGCACCGCACCGGCATCCCCGCATTCGGCTTTGCCACCAACGGCATGCATACCTATGTGCAGGGCGCATCCCTTGCACTCGCCGGCATCGCAGACCGCTTTGTGACCGAAAGCAAGCCGAAAACCAGCGAAATTTCTGTCAATCTCCTTGGCGTGACGCCGCTCGATTTCAGTATCAACGGCAGCGCAGAGCATCTCCGCACAGCCCTCGAAACGCACGGCATCTCCGTGGTGTCGAACTGGGCGATGGGCGATTCTCTGGAGACACTGCAGAATGCCCCCTCAGCGCATGTCGATCTCGTCGTTTCCCACGCAGGCATGGGCGCAGCGAAGGTGCTGCAGCAGCGCTTCGACATTCCCTATGTCATCGGCAGACCCTATGGCAAATGGACAGAGCGCCTTGCGGAGCACATCCGGAAAGCGGCGGGATCAGGTGAAAATCTCTCGCCCCAGACCGACCGTTCCGATGCTTCCTGCGTCATCATCGGCGAGGGCATCTCCTCGGTCAGCCTTGCGAATGCCCTGACGATCGAGACCGGCATCCCGGCTCGTGCGGTCGCTGCAACGGAGTGTGAAAGGGCGATCCTTGGCGCATCGGATGTCATCGCAAGAGATGAGGACGAGCTCCTGCCGCTGCTGCAGGAAGCGAAGACCATCATCGCAGATCCCCTCTATCAGCCCATCTGCCCGAAAACGGCGCAGTTCATCCGGCTGCCGCACGAGGGCTTCTCCGGGAGAATTTTCCGCAGCGAGATCCCCGACATGACCGAGGATATTTCCTATATTACGCAGGCAATTGCCGGAAGGAGCTGAGTTCTTATGGCTGCGAATGGTGAAAATCATCCCGGGAAGGCCAAAAGCAAAAAGCTTCTCGTGATCGTGCTGATCATTCTGCTGGTGCTGCTCGGCGGCGCTGTCTGGTATTTCCAGTTCGGTGATGGCTACCTGATGACCATTCCGATCCGTCCGGGCTATACGAAGATCATGGATAACGTCTATGTCAACAAGGATTATGCCGGCGACCGGAATGAGATCATCGCTCTTGTCAACGAAGCAAAAGCGCGTGATACTGCCTTTTTCGGTGAGATGAAAGGGCTTGACAACTGGATCCTCATTGTGCATGATGACCCGGACCTCGTCAGAAAGGTCGGGGAAAAGGACACGAAAACGCTGCTGTTTCCGAAGAAGGAGTATACCGGCATTCAGCAGGAGTACCTGAATGTGGATATTGTCGCACATGAGATGACCCATGCCGAGCTGCATTCGCATTTTCATTCCGCCAGTTCACAGCGGAAGATGCCGACCTGGTTCGATGAGGGTATTGCGACGCAGAACGACTACCGGGAGCAGTACAGTGCCGAAAACTGGGCGAAGCAGACCGACAACGGCAAGAACGCCACCCCGCTGGAGGATATGGACACGGGGAAGGAATTCTATGCCGGAGAGGCGGAGGACCGGCGGTTCCGGTATATGTGTGCCAAGCATGAGGTCGCGGCCTGGATCGAAGCGCATTCGGTGCAGGAGCTGCTGGCGCTTGCGGACAAGGTCGATGCAGGAGAGGATTTTTACACGCTGTATCGACAATAAGATGGATATATAGCGGAATTTCCGCTGTGTATAAAGCCTGCGGGTGCAGGGCTGCATAGTCCTGCCCTGAGCGTCCGACAGGACGCAAAAAAACAAACGCACGTAATACCGTGCAGAAAGAAGGATGTTTTTATGAAAAACTGGAAGAAGCTTGCAGCGCTGCTGCTGAGCGGTACAATGCTGGCCGTCACGGGCGGCTGTGCCGGCGGTACGACCACATCGAGCACAGCCGAGCCGGCTCCGCAGACCGATGCGCCTGCAGAGAGTGAGGCAGCCGCAGAGACTGAAGCAGCCGCAGACTCCGAAGCAGCAACTGAGGAGAATGCGACGGCTGCAGCAGAATCTGACAGCGAGACCATCACCGTGACCGATCACCTCGGCAATACCGTGGAAGTCCCGAAGCAGATCGACCGGATCGTTGTGGGCAATATCTACCCGCTGCCGTCCGTGCTGACCATTTTCTTTGACTCCGGTGAAAAGATCGTAGGCATGGCGGATGTGAGCATGAAGGCAGCGCAGAACGGTCTGCTCGGCGAGCTCTACCCGGAGGTTCTGGATGCCGAGACCGGCTTTATCCAGGGCACCGAGATCAATGTCGAGGAAGTCGTCAAGCTCGATCCCGATGTTGTTTTCTACGGCGCCGAAGCGCCCCAGATCGGTGAGCAGCTCAATGAAGCAGGCATCCCGGCAGTGGCAGTTTCCGCCTCCAAGTGGGAATATGACACCATCGAGACGCTGAACAACTGGCTCGACCTGCTCGGTGAGATGTTCCCGGAGAATGCGAAGGGAGACATCTGCCGGAAATATTCCGAGGAGAAGTACAATTTCGTGCAGGAGCGTGTAAAGGACATTCCGGAGGACGAGCGGGAGCGTGCGTTCTTCCTGTTCCAGTACAGCGAGGAAAATATCACCACATCCGGCAAGCTGTTCTTCGGCCAGTGGTGGGCAGATGCGATCGGCTGCAAGAATGTGGGAGAGGAGCTGACGACGGACAACTCCACCGCCGTGGACATGGAGCAGATCTATGCCTGGAATCCGAGCCTTGTGTTCATCACGAATTTCAACGCAGCACAGCCGGATACGCTGTATAACAACGAAGTCGGCACCTATGACTGGAGCGCTGTGAAGGCGATCGAGGATAAGCGTGTCTATAAGATGCCCCTGGGCATGTACCGGAGCTATACGCCGGGTATTGACACCCCGATCACGCTGCTGTGGCTGGCAAAGACGGCCTATCCGGAGAAATTTGAGGACATCGACATCACCGAGGAGACGAAGGCTTACTATAAGGAAGTTTTCGGCGTTGATCTGACCGACGAGCAGGCAAACAGCATCTTTGCGCCGGTTTCGGCGGCTGCGGCGTTTTAAGAGCCCTGTCAATGATAAGGCGGAGCAAACTTAAAAGTTTTTGGTCCAGCTTTTTTCAAAAAGCTGGTCAGGTCCAGGGCTG